>NZ_KI912107.1:2411717-2412347 GCF_000517085.1 Saccharicrinis fermentans DSM 9555 = JCM 21142
GTATTTTCCATTCCAAAATTGCTTCCGCATGCGTCTCTTTTGTGAGCCCCATTTTGTCGTACGACACGGCATACAGCTCATCATCGGTTATTGGAGTTGCGGTAGTTTGATACTTATCAAGCGCAATAGGTATATCTTCACCATCCTGCTCCTTGATTGCAATCGGATAGGTTGTATTATTTATTAAAACATCAGGGTGTATACCAAAGTAAGTTAGATGAATAACCTGCATTTCGTCACCTACGGCGGCAACGTGCTGCGAATAATCTTTATTCCATCTAAGAATGTTCCTTCACCTAGAGACGATAAGCGTTTTACAACTTCTTTTGTCCACACCTCCTTATATACACCAGCTTGAGCAATAAAGCCTAAGCTGTTTAAAGGGATAAACGAAGCTGAAAATAAAACAGCTGTTGTTTCAAAGGCTGGCAATCCTGTGGCCATGGCTATTCCTGCGCCTGACAGCACAGAAACTAATAATGAGCAAAAAATACTAAAAAATAATTTCATTTTATTTGAATAAAAAAGTTTACAATCGAATTACTAGAACCTACACTTCAGGCTCTACTCCATACTCAGCTTTATACAAAGCTTTAAACTGCTCTGGGTCAGTTTCGGCCATAGCCTCTA
>NZ_KI912107.1:2412447-2412995 GCF_000517085.1 Saccharicrinis fermentans DSM 9555 = JCM 21142
TTAACCGACCGTTTTGGGAAGTGTGGGACTGCTCCCTCACTGGCACAAATATACGATACAATTAATTAAAAACAATACTATGGACGGACAAGCAAAAGTTACTTTGTTGTTAGAGATGAAAAACCGAATTAAAACAGGTATGTCCGAAGCTAAAAAAAAGGTAAATAGTGGTGTGGGGGCAATGAAAGCAAAACTTTCTGAACTAAAAAACCACCACGTTGCAATGTTTTCGGCAATGAGTGCGCAATTCCCGATGTTTGGTAATGCAATAAGCACATTGGGTAATCCGTACACATTGTTAATTGGCGGTGTGGTGGCGTTGACTATGTTTTTAAGTAATGCCACGGGTGCAGCCGCCGATTTTAATCATGAATTTTTAGCCATTAAGCAGCTGAATCTAGATAAGAGCACCGAGCAAATGAACGCTTACAAAGATTCTATTAAAGCGGTAGCATTTGAAACAGGGCAAAACCTGTTAGATACTACCAAGGCTTTTTACGATATTCAATCCGCTACCGGGTTGTTTGGAAAAGATGTTGCCGATATTA
>NZ_KI912107.1:2413095-2413548 GCF_000517085.1 Saccharicrinis fermentans DSM 9555 = JCM 21142
CACTAGGAAAGTTGAAAGCCAGTTTTGGAACAAACCGTTAAAAGATGCTCTAAAGTTGGTTGAAAATGAGAAACGTAGACCGTTAAATATTATTATCGTAGAGCGTCCACGGATTAATAAATACGACCGTATTTTAACCATGCACCCATATTATCAGAATGGTAGGATATACCATAATGAAAGGGAGAAAGGTAATAATGATATGCAAACAGGCATTAGTCAGCTTAAAGGAATTGAGCCAAAATACCAAACTCATGATGACGGACCCGATGCAGATGAACAAGCCATAAACCAATTATCTGACTATATAGAGAGAGACAATTTTAAACCTATGACCACATCCATAGAGGAAATGAGGTCGTACAGCAGAAACCGTTTTTAATATGAGTTGTAAACATAAATATGAATTCTCTCGAAATGAAAGCTACTGGTATTATTGTGGTCGCAACAATA
>NZ_KI912107.1:2413648-2414602 GCF_000517085.1 Saccharicrinis fermentans DSM 9555 = JCM 21142
ACAGCCTGCCAGAAGGTGTTGAAAGTAAAATTAAAAGCCTTTTAAATACGCTTTTAAAAGATGTTTTCAATAACAAAATTAAGGCCGGAGACATTTATCAAAAACTATTAAAAATAGTAGGTAGTACGTTACAACAGGCTACAACCGAAAGCTCAGGCACAAGCTTTGCACAAGTTGACTGGAATACGCCTGATGCCAATATGTTGCAGCGTTTAACACGTGATGTTTGGCAATTTTCAGCCGCTAAAAACTATCAGCAAATGCAAGATATGACACTCGCTTTGCTGGATGATGATGGCAAGCTGCGCAGCTTTTCCGACTTTAAAGAAGAGGCCACAAAGACACATACAAAATATAATAGTACCTGGTTAAAAACTGAGTACGACCATGCCGTAGGTTCAGCAACCATGGCCAGCCGGTGGAGCGAGTTTGAAGAAAACGCAGCCGATCAGCCTTATTTAAAATACCAAACGGTAGGCGATAACAATGTAAGGCACGAACACCAGTTATTAAATGGTATCGTTCGCAAAATAACCGATAGCTTTTGGAACAAGTATTTCCCGCCTAACGGTTGGGAATGCCGTTGCGATGTAGTTCAACTGTCGGCCAGTTATGCAACTGAAACCGAAGCTTTACCAAAAGTTCCTATTGATAGTATGTTTGCCACTAATTTGGCTAAAACAGGAATGATATTTCCTAAAAACCATCCATACTATGACGGTGTGACGGATGATGTAATGAAACGTGCCGTTGCCAGTTTACCCGATGATGTGGCTTACAATAATGTTTACACAAGCGAGTCGGGTAATACGGTTGACTTACATATTTATCACGGCATAAACGAAACGCCGGGCAATATTAAAACCGCTAAGTTTTTAGCTGATAACGGTTACGATGTTAAGCTATTGCCTGTACTGGATAAGGATGATAACGACATTAGAGAGCTGGTTTATA
>NZ_KI912107.1:2414702-2415311 GCF_000517085.1 Saccharicrinis fermentans DSM 9555 = JCM 21142
TGATAGAAGCTAGTTTTCTGGCTAGTTTAGCGGTTGCTGTGTAGGGCTCGTTTCGTTCCTCATGTGCAATTATTACAAAAGTTTATTTGGAAATTTTTGCACAAGATTTTTCAGCCCTCCAGCTTTTAGTTCGTCATTGTAAATTGTCATGTTATCTAGGAAAGCCACATGCGGAGACTGACGTCGAGAAAGTATGCTAATCAACTCCTCTACGCTCACGTATTCGTAAAAAATAAGACTTCGATTATTTGGCCTAAGTTTAGCGCGTTCGGTAGCATCGACAAACGTTTTACCAATCCCCTCCTCGGCGCTTATATACATCGTTCTACCGAAAGTACTTAAGTATTCAGCTAACATGAGCGATAAGGTTGTTTTACCATTCTTCTCTTTACCGTACACCAACCAAATTCCGTTTGTTTCTGGCATTCCCATCACATCGCGATACACCCCATCAAATTCAAATGTTTAAACTTTTTTGTTCGTACCTGATTGATGTACTTGCCTTTTGGCCTAGATACTTTTGTACCCATAGGCGGATTGGTGGTGTTATCTACATTTGGTGCATTCATACTCTTATCCTAATTTTATTAGTGTTTCTAAATAGCGAAG
>NZ_KI912107.1:2415411-2415879 GCF_000517085.1 Saccharicrinis fermentans DSM 9555 = JCM 21142
TGGGCAGATTTTAGCGAACGTTTTGGTATACCTTTAGTATCTGCAGAAACATCAATCACAGATGCAAAAAGAACTAAAGAGAATTGAAACGATGATGCGTCAGTTAGGTCGGGCGGCTCAAGCTGTACTCCCCGAAGGTGCAAAAATTACAATCCACGATGCTGCAACCAAAGGGGATCCGCATAAGGTATTTCTTGAACAAATTACGATTACCAATAATGAAATTGGTAAAAGGATAGTGGGTGGAACGATGCTTACCGATGATGGATCTAGCCTAAGCCAAAGCGAAGTGCATGAACGAACACTAGATGAAAAAATAGGAGAAAGCGACCGTCGTATGATTGAATTTACTGTTAACGGTAAGTTGATACCTATTTTAAATACATGGGGTTTTGGTTTTAAGGAAGGCGACCGGTTTGTATTTGACAGATCAGAAGATCTAACCATGGCCGAACACTGGGATATTGT
>NZ_KI912107.1:5715979-5926711 GCF_000517085.1 Saccharicrinis fermentans DSM 9555 = JCM 21142
CCTGGAACAAGAGATATCTTAAAGAGTATTTGTGGGTCATTCACCAATGCATCTGCATTAACGGTATAGGCATAAAAAAAGGCCAGGGCTATATACACAACAAAGCCAACGCCAACGGCCATGATGGCACCTAGAGGGAGTGATTTCTTGGGATTGCTAAGGTCACCCGACATGGAAACCCCTGCTTCAAAACCTGTTACTGCAGGGAAGAATATACCGAACAGCACCATAAAAGGAGCTGCCGTTGCCAATGGAGCCAAATTAATTTCGGAAGGTGCAAAGTCATGCTTGCCCAGAAGAATGGATAGCAGTGAAAGTGCAATGGCCACCATAATAATGTATTGCGATTTAATGGCCAGTGAGGTGCTGATAAATGTGATGGTGGTTACAATGACCAAAACAATGGTGCCGGTGAGCCGAATGGTTTGGATATCATTTGAGAAACCCCAGTATTGTAAAAAACTCTCAGCAAATCCTATCAGGTACAAACTTACGCTGAACGAGAGTCCAACAAATAGGGCTAAACCGAGTGTGCCACCAATGGGCAACCCCAGACTTCGGGATATCATAAAATAAGTTCCTCCGTTCTGCACAGGCTTATCGGTGCTTAGGGAAGCTACACTTAAACTGGTGGTGATAGAAATAATATGCGCAATGATGATAATGCCGATTGTGTTGATTAATCCGGCCTGCCCTATGATGGCGGGGAACCGCAAATACATAATTACCCCTAGGATTGTTAGTATGGAAGGTGTGAAAACACCGCTAAAGGTTCCAAACTTTTTTGCTTTGGTCATATTTTGTTGGCTTTAAAAATATCAAGTAGTTTTTAAAACTATTTTTATGTAGTGAAAGTACTAAATTTATGTTAGTTTTTAGCTGATGTCCTGGGCTTTAATAGCTTTAACTCTCAGTAAAATCTATACTATGCCAATATGCATTACGGCATCTCCCTGATGAAGGATGGGGTTATTGTTCAATCCAATTACAAAACCCGAGGTGGGTGATTTGACAGGAATTTTAAAATCACCAAAGGGATCTGTAATGTTTCCAACCACTTGATTCTTGTGTACCTTTTCACCACTTGAAACCATACTTTGAAACATCCCTGAAGTGTGTGCTCTAATCCAGGAGGAGCTTTTGATGATTCGATTTTCATAATCAGGATGACTCACTTCCGAGGTAGTCATCCCTAGATGTTTCATAACCCGAATGGCGCCATTCATTCCTTGCTGAATCGCATATTCATCAAAACGAGATGATTCTCCTCCTTCATATATAAGTATGTTCTTATTTAATTTGTTGGCTGCATATCGCAGCGATTTTGGCCGATACGCTGAATGCACCGTAAAAGGTGCGTTGAAGATACTTGCCAATTTCTGATTTTCGCTTTTCTTCATGTTGCATCGCACTTGCGGGTGATTGGTGCGTTCTGCCCCTCCTGTATGAAAGTCAAGGCCGTAATCAATCTTAGGAATAATATCTTTCATTAAATAATTGGCTACCCTGCTGGCCAAGGATCCGTTTCTGCTGCCAGGGAATGACCGGTTCACGTCTTTTCCATCTGGTACATATCGTGAAAAATGAATGAAGCCATATACATTGATGATGGGAATACAAATGATGGTACCTTTTTTAGGTATATTCCTGCCTTCTTCGATGATTCGTCGGACAATCTCAATGCCATTGATCTCATCGCCATGTAGTCCGCCTATCAAAAGGAGAACAGGCCCGGGTTCATGAGCCTGGGCCACGTTTATCACGATATCTATGGATGAATGGGAGGGAAGACGGGCAATGTTCACTTCCAGTTTTTCATTTTGTCCCGGCTGTATCTCAGTTTTGTTTATGATCATATGAACATGTGTTAAGCCTTTACTTTAGGTGTTCTTTTTGTCTTGGCTGCGATCTCTATGTATTCAACTATTTTTCCTGCTATGTCAACCTTGGTGGCTTTCTCGATGCCTTCCAGACCGGGCGATGAATTTACCTCCAATACCATAGGGCCTCTTTTGGATTGTAGCATATCAACTCCTGAGACTGCTAAACCCATGCTTTTGGCGGCTTTTAAGGCAGTGGATTTTTCTTCTCTACTTAATTTGATGAGGCTGGCATTTCCTCCCTGGTGTAGATTAGAACGAAAGTCACCTTCCTTACCTTGTCTCTTCATAGCTCCCACAACTTTTCCATTGACAATAAAGGCGCGGATATCTGCTCCTCCTGCTTCTTCAATAAATTCTTGTAGTATGACGCGTGTTTTTAAGCTGTCAAAGGCTTGAACAACTGATTTGGCAGCTTTATTGGTCTCTGCTAATACAACTCCAACCCCTTGTGTACCTTCTAATAGTTTGATAACAAGAGGTGCTTCTCCTACGTGGGTTAAAATTTTGTTGTCTTCTTTGCTGAAGTTGGTAAAGGCTGTTTTGGGCATTCTAATTCCTTCTCGTGATAGTATTTGTAGACTCCTAAGCTTGTCTCTGGACCGTGTTAGTGCAAGTGAGTCAAGTGTGCTGAATACTTTCATCATCTCAAATTGCCTCACAACTGCTGCTCCATAAAAGGTCACTGATGATCCAATACGTGGAATGATGGCATCAATACCTGTTAATTTTTTGCCGGCGTAAAAAATAGAGGGACCCTCATCGTCCATCACTATGTCGCATTTAAGATGGTCTATAACGGTTCCTTTATGTCCTCTTTGTTCAATAGCTTCTATTAACCGTTGTGTGGAATATAGTTTAGCGTTTCTTGATAGTACTACTATGTTCATATGTTAAAATTTATTTTTCAAGCACCACATGGAGCTCACTGGAATCAATCATATTCATGTGTGAGAATTAATTTCCAGGGCTCGTTTTATTTTTTGTGTTTTTTATCTTTATAAGATAAATCTTTTAATGTGACATCAACGATAAAGCGACCTGTTAGAAATTCTCTTCCCAGAAGTATTGGGTATTTCATTTTTTTTCGATTCGTAAGTGAGAAGTCGATGTTTCTACGCTTTCCAAAAATGATCATAGGTGTGTTGATCGTATAGCGATGTTCTGTTTGCCCACCGGAATTTTTAACTAATTTGTCACTGAATTCTTCAAAATAGAAGACTTTGTCCTCGTATAAGGAATGAGTTGGGTCTAGTACCTTGAATGCGAGTATATCTTTACCATCCCGGCTGATTAATTCTATGGAATGGCAATGTAAAGTGCATCCATAGGCACCCGTGTCTATTTTTGCATCAATATTTTTTAACGCAAGGTCAGGTAAGTTTACTTTATCTTTTCTTCCAATAGTATTCATTTGTTGTAAATTCTTAAATACGGGTACTTGGTGCTTATAGACTTCTCTGAGCCTTTTGATTTTTTGCTGCGGCTATGCTGGTTTCCTCCTAGTACCTTGTTAGGACTAAAAAAAAATGAGGGGTCACTAATGACTAAAATACTTTTTCTTTATTGAAACAATCTTTTATCCAATAAGTTTTTGACGGTGTGGTAGCTATTGGTTTTTATTAGAGTCTTTTGTAGAAAAGGATAGGTCATTTTTGTAATGAATGATATTGCTGTAATCCGTCCATGGGACTCTGAGTGATTGCACCTGCTTTTAAGCCATTTTTATGTAATGCCTTTTTTAGAATCGAATCAAAATAATAGGCAATGCTGCCTGTGAAATTTATTTTGAGTTGTAAAACTTTATTGTATTGAAGTAGGTTGCGTTTGATAAATTCGTCGAATGAGTTGGTGATAAATTTATCTATCTCATCCCAGTCCTGGTGCCTCCATAGAAACCTGGCGAATTGGGCCATGTATCGGTTTGCCCATGGCTTTTTATATATGTTGTGTAGTAATTGTACTGGGTTGGTGTCGTGTTCCTTATAAAATAGCGCTGTAAGCTCCTTTGAGAATTGCCCCTTCAATATGTCTGCAATGAGTTTTTTGCCCATAACGGCACCACTACCTTCATCACCTAGGATATACCCCAGCGGTGAAACATTGTCTACGATGTTGCGGCCGTCATAGACACAAGAGTTGGATCCTGTACCTAGTATGCAGGCTATGCCGGATTGTGTGCCACAGAGTGATCGGGCAGCTCCCATCAGGTCGCTCTCGATGTCTATGGTTTCTGTCTGAAAAAAGTTTGTAAGAGCATTGTAAACGATAAGTGTCTTATCTTTGCTGGCACATCCGGCTCCATAAAAATGTATCTTTTTAATGAGTGAACGGTCCAAGGAAAAATCTTCGCTTAAAATTTGTAATATTTCTTCTGTGTTTTGGTGAAATGGATTGATTCCTTTGGTGATGCACGACTGTGATTCATGATGGTCAATGCCTCTCCATTCTGTCTTTGTTGACCCACTGTCTGCAATTAATATCATCTATTCAAATGTGTGGTAATAATATAGCAACATTTTATCCGCTCCTTCTTCTTGTGGTGATCGGTGATAAAACGATGATTAAGTAAATGAAGGTGAAAGATACAAAAGTATTTAAATATAAATGTAATGGGTTCGATAAAACAATATGATTCCCAAGCCAAGAAACAACAGTTTATGGCGGTAAAGTATAAAAATAAATATTTTAATTTGTGAAGAGGAATAACGAAAAGTTACCGGTACGTGCTTTTTAAGAAGTAAAAAGTCGTGGTGTGAGAGGCGGACTGGCGGTCATTTGACTGTCACCCGTCTACGATTAGCACTTGGGCATTATCATCATAAGTCAATAACCCAACTTCTCCAGCTTTTTCTCGCAAAACTCTCTGCGTGCAGGTGGTAAATCTTTTAATCCTTCTCGTGCTTGTTTATACTTGCCTTGGTAAATTAAAAAGTATGGGTCGTTAGCTAAATCGGTGCGCACATAAGTGGGATGAGCTAGCTTTTGAAAAAACTTATAAAAATTTCGGTAGCGGTCATCGAGCTTGCCATCGAGGATTTCCCAAATGATGGGCTTGATAAGGTAAAGGTGAAGGTCTCGGGAAAAGGCTTCATTGAAATATATATAGCAAGGAGTATGTTTGCTATGAACTCCACAATCACATCCTTTAATATATATATATATATAGCGATTAGGGTATTGTAGTAACCAAAAATAATTATTGGTCATTCTGTGGATCTTGTCTTGTCCAGCAAGTTTTAAATAAAACCTAAAATCATCTGGAGCCGAGTATTTATAGTAGAAGGTCTCGGATTCATTTTCTTTGGAGTTAACATTATGCTCTGATTGATATCTCCAAATTCCATTCTTTGTTTTCTTTCCAATAATACCAATACTGTCATTCCAAACTAATATTTCTAGATCCTTAGCTAAGTGATTTGATCCTTGTATATAGTGTTCAATATTCACTAATTCGTCTTTTGTAAACTTTTCTAAAGGTGGCTCGTAGTATTTATACATCAAACCTACACCTGTTTGCAACATCAATACGGCAATATAGATATACATCACCCACCTTTGCCATTTTTTAGCAATTGCAAAAAACAGGCTTAAAAATACATAACTTACTATAGCGAATGTAGCAAATAAGGTAAAGTGAAAGGGGGTGTCATCTACACCCCAAAAAATAAATGGTTCTAATGTATGCAGGGTTATTAGTAACAGTACAAATGGTAGTATTATAAGAATACTACCAAAACACCCTGGTACATTTTCTAGTTTTTCTTTTTTAAATTTCATGATTCAAATTGCTTAATACCCTAAAGCCTCCAGCTTTTTTTCACAAAACTCCCTCCGTGCAGGTGGTAAGTCTTTTAAGCCCTCGCGTGCTTCTTTATATTTGCCTTGGTAAATTAAAAAGTATGGGTCGTTAGCTAAATCGGTGCGCACATAAGTGGGATGAGCCAGTTTTTGAAAAAACTTATAAAAGTTACGGTAGCGGTCATCCAGTTTACCATCGAGGATTTCCCAAATGATGGGCTTGAAACGATCCCCTCCACGTTGAAAGTATGAGCTAAAATACATATAGCAATGTTCTCTTCTATGACCCGAAGTACAATTGCAGTTCTTTATATATATATATCAATCTATCAGGAAACTGCCACTGCCAAAAATCATAAAAAATCGGGATTTCTTTTTTATTCCCTTTGCTACCTGATATTAAATTGCGGTAATGAATAAAATCTTCTTTAGGGCTAAATTTACTTAGTGTATAACCTCTTTTAACAGTATTAGTGATTTCAAGTTTATTATAATTTGTTCTACAATTTGCGTACAAATAGTCAACGCTTTTTCCTATTACACCTATGCTATCATTCCATATTAGTACAGATAATCCTTTTGGCAAATCTTTGTCGGATGAAATATAATGATTAATAGAGTTCATTTCTTCATTTGAGAAGGATTGCCCTTGGGGCCTATAGTATTTATATATAAATCCAACGCCTGTTTGCAGAACCAAAATAGCTATATATATATACATCACCCACCTTTGCCATTTTTTAGCAATTGCAAAAAACAGGCTTAAAAATACATAACTTACTATAGCGAATGTAGCAAATAAGGTAAAGTGAAAGGGGGTGTCATCTACACCCCAAAAAATAAACGGTTCTAATGTATGTAGGGTTATTAATAACAGTACAAATGGTAGTATTATAAGTATACTACCAAAACACCCTGGTACATTTTCTAGTTTTTCTTTTTCAAACCTTATGTTAATTAGTTTCATCGTAAGGTGCTTTAATACTTATTATTTTTGGATCTACGCCTTGTAACGTTCCACTATTTAATTGCAAATCCACTGTTCCTTCAACAAGGTCTATATCTACATCGTAGTAGTGTTTGTAAATTATTTGATCTACAATACCATTTTTGTCTCTTTTTACCATCTGCGTATTGTTCTTTATTTTGGCCAATTCAATAGTAGGTAAGTAGGTTTTGTAAGTACCCACAGCTCGCTCATTGCGGTTGCTTTCTGTTTGAAAGTATTCAAAAAAGCGAGCTTGTGCATAGGCAACTACATTATTAAAACTAATAGTGGCAGCCTCGGTTATTATACCCGGTTTTATAATAAAGTATACTTCTGTACCTCCATATTCTATACCTCTATATCGTATGTCAACTTCGTAGTCGCACATGATTTTGTTTATAGCCTCTATTTGCGAATTTGAAATTTCTTCTAATGTGGACTGATTTTTTGATTTCAACATCTCTGCTACAAGCTCTTTATTGTTGAGATTAAAAATATTAGAAAAATTCTCTTTTAGATGACGAATATCATCCCCAAAAATACTTTCTTCAATCCATTCTTTAGTATCCCTGTTATCGTAATAATAGGCCACCGCACTACCTATAAAATACACACCTGTTCCAATGGCTGCCGTTACGCCCCCTGCTACAGCTAATGTACCTCCAGAAGCTACTGTTGCTTGGCCTGCTTCTAAAACCATAAAACCACCAACCATGCATATGGCACCGCCCACAGCGTTTAACGAATAACCGGCCGCAAGCCCCATCTCACCATCCTGATATGCTTCAAAAGCAGAGTCCATGCCTGAAAACATATCAACCGCTCCACTAATTACATTTAAAACGGGCACTGCTTTTAAAACACCTTTTACACCAGATGTAATGAGTTTATTATTTGCTGCAGCCTTAAGTATCCAACCTTGTGCTCGCCTATTACTAGCTACATTTGAGGTAAAATCTATTAAGGAACCAAAAAAGATGGCTGCTTTGCGCATTTTGTTTTCCTTATCCGTATCGTCGAGTAATACTTTTAAACTATAATAAACATTAAAGGCTTCTACTAAGGATACTGTAGTAAATACTACTTTACTATTAAGGCCTTTCTTTATTTTTACATCTATTGCAGATAGTTTTTTATTAAACTTCCCAAGCTCCTCTATATCAAATATCGATACTTTTTTATCGATGCTTTGTAGCGGGGTAACGGAAGTCATATTGAGTTTCACTTTTCCTCCGGTAGAAAGTAAAGTAAACTTTTTTATCATTTTTTTTGCTCTAACCTCATTATATGCAATATAGGCAGGGATAAAACTATTTGTGAGCACAAAAATACTTTGTTGTGTTTTACGTATAACAATGGCAATGGCTGTTTCCTTATCTTGATTTAAATATGCCTGACGGAACACCATTTGACCAATGCTACTAGCAGATGTATTCTCTTCTAAACTAGAGTAACCTAGTATCTGATTTACAAATGAATCTTTTAACCTTACCTGATTTAACAAAAAACTTCTACCTAATTGACAATCTTTTAAATAGGTTAGCGCATTATTATATACCTCTAGTGCTACGCACCAATCATTTTTATCATCAGAAGATAAGTAGTTAAGTAAGGTGTGATGCAGTATATGACTTTTAAACCAATTAATTAAGCTTTGTGCAGCATTGTGTACTTTTTGGGTGTGTTGTACTAAATCCTCTTTATAGGTTTTTTGCCATAAATCCATCCGTTCTTTATCGGCATATCTTTGAAGACTGCTATCATTTTTTATAAGTTCACTAATGGTAGTATGCAGAAAAAGCTGTTGTACTCTACTTTTTGTATTTTCCCAATTTTCTTTATCTTCAAACCTTTTTTGAAATATTTTAGCCCTACGAGTAAGTTCTTTCAAGGGGTCGGGATAATAAATAGAAACACCCTCTTTATTGCCAAACGATTCTGAGAACAAATGATAAGTTGCCAGAGTGGGCATTTCAGTGTCGTTGCGATAATCGCGCAACAGCATTACTCCTGGTTTTAGCTCACCTTGCAAACCCAGATATTCATATTTAAGCATAGGAACCTGCCTGTAAAACCACCTAGGGTCAAGTTTAGGAATACCACTGGCATCGTCTCCTCGCAGGCGTTCAGCTGACAGTTTAACTTTAGAGAATACAAACTTACATTCGTGATGCTCATCTTCGGGATTATCAGTAATAAAACTTTTAATGGTGGCATACTCTGCTTTTTCTCCTCTAGGGGTATTAAAACTACATAAGCCGTTAGCTATTTCAAATTCTTGGTATTCCCCATCTTTTAACTCAAAGCAATATTTCAAGTTATTTTCGGCATCAAAAACATAGATATAGCCATTTTTAACTTTTATATTATTTAATTTATCACCATTATAGCCCTCAACTTCTTGCCCCATTTCGCCGCATAGCATCTCACCATTCTCTGCATCCTCACGCCAATTATAATTATTATACTCTTTATACTCTCTAATATTAAAATAAAGGGTTTCGCCAAAGGTGGTAATATTATTTATGGTATTTGTTCCCTTTTTAGTTCCTGTGGAGGACGCAAAAGTAATATTGATGTAGTATTGAACATTATCTATTACTTTAATGCTTTCGCCCACCACTAATTTTTTATTCCGTAAAACACACTTAAGTCCAGCTTCTACAGCTTTTACAAAATAATCTTTATGGCTGTATTCACGATATTCTTGGTCATTTAACGTTAGTTTTTTGGCTATTGAGTAATAGGTATCGCCTTCTGTTACATTATAGGTAATTACATTAAACTCCATAATTGTTAGCTTTATGTTGTAATCGAGCGGAATAAACTTTTATATCTGTGTAAAAAACAATCGGATAATCTTTCGAGGCTCTTAATTGCTCTAATTTGGCATACCCTTCGTCATTCAACTCTCCTTGTATAAACTCACCATTTGGTAATGATATGGTGTAACTTGCATTTGCCAAAGGCTCGCCTGTTTCTTCGTCCAGAGCCTTAATTTCTAGACAATCTTCTACCTTTAGAATTTGACTTTCTACAGTTTCTCCATCGCAATTATCAAATTTAAATACATACTCTGGTAAGGTATATCCTTTATCTTGCATTTCTTGAGCACTCTCCTGATCATCCTTATCTTCAATATATTTCACGTTCCATGATATCTCTACCATACTATTTTGTACACGTCCACTTACCGATGTAACAAAATCATCTTCACTATTAGTATCTTTTTCAAATATTTTAAAAGAAATATATTTCCCGTCATCAACTCCATCTACTTCAGCATACAGAATTACATCTTCTCCAACCATTGCAGTTTCAATAATATCTCCTTCTTTTTGCCATTGGAGATTTGTCGTCATAATAGACTCTTCAGCCTCTTCCCTTATCTGATTCTGATTTGCTTCGGCCTGTCTTAAATCCGAACTTCTACCCCTCATCATTGCACCCATCCTATCAATGATTCTAATTTCCGGAAAAGGGATTCTATTTAGTGGCAAACTGGCTTTTGCACCAGGGGTGGCTGATCCCACCATCACGGTTGGTTCGCCTACCGTGATACTACCTCCATGGGCTGTCATGCTTCCCATTGTAGCCACAGGTGTTCCATTAATTAGAACTGTGGGTTCTCCTTGTGCAATGGTGTCTGGAGGACCTGAACATACACACATATCACCCATCAATGCGGCAGGTTTGCCGTTGATTAATACATTAGGTGCTCCCGGTCCTGAAACGGGACCTCCTATATGAGGAATATAACCTGTTACCATGGGACACATATGCATACTGCCCACTGTTGCTATCGGTTTTCCGGCCATCTGGTTAAAATTTAAACGTTGCTTATGTACTTAGTTTTCTACCCTGAATTATTCATAAAAAAAGGGATTTTGTTCCCTAAAATTACTGAAGTATCAGTATTTTTAGGGTGTTGACAAAAAAAAACTTTTGAACAATATTAAAAAATATTTCTGAAAACGTGAGCCCAATTCTTGAACTTTTCCCGATATCCAATAAAAAAACCGAAATAAGTTTTTCTGGTGAAAAAATCAGTAATGATGGTGGTTTGTTGTTATTGCGAGAAGTCGATAGGAAGAATAATACCCTGAACATACCAAAACACAACAAAAACATTTATGAATTAATCAGGTTACATTAAAAAAATGGAGCACCTTCCATTTTTTGAACACAGAAAATTACGAACGGCAACTCTGATAATATCGGAGTAGCGGTTCGTAATTAAAAATAATTGTTATTTATTCTTATTATAGATAAGTGTTGGTATATTTTATATTTGTTTTAGTATTTTCGACGGATTTGCTTTTGATGCATTAATACAAACGGGATAGATAGCGATAGAAGTTAACAATAGGATCCCTAAACCAGAAAATATGAAATACCAACCTGTCAAAGGAGTTTTATATGTGAAATTCTCCTGCCAAATATCTAAAATAAAATAAGCGATTGGAGTACCCATTATAAAAGCAAGGAAAAGCTGAAAAATAGATTCTTGTTTATCAGAATCATTATATCAATTACATTAGCACCGTTAGCTTTCCGAATACCAATTTCTTTGACTCTTTTTTGTATAAGTACATTTGTTAATCCGAGAAGACCAATGATTGTTATAAAGATAGCTACTACACAGAAAAGACTTAACAGGTTTAATAAGTAAATCTCTTCTTTATAATAATTTAAAAACGTATCTTTTAAGAAATGATATTGAAAAGGAAGTTCAGGGTTGAACTTAGTCACACTTTTTTGTAAATGTTCAAGAACAGAACTTGGTTGACCAATATATTTGACATAAGCTACATTACAATAATCTCTTTGACATATTAAACATAACGGTTCAATATCGGAATGAAGCGATTCATAATTAAAGTTCTCACATACACCAGTAAGTTTGCATTTACTCCAAAGAGAAGGAATTGGTTTATGAAACCGGCTCAAGAAATATGTTGCTTGAAATTATTGACGACAGACATAACCTAAAATCAACAATGGTAACATCTCAAGTTCCTTTAAAACAGTGGTTTGAATCGATAGGTGACCCCGTGGTTGCCGATGCAGTAATGGATAGGTTGGTTAACGGGTCATACCGTATCGAAATGCAAGGCGAATCAATGAGAAAAATGATAGCAAAACGTTAAAAAAATAATACCTATTTTTGAAAAAATCGCAGACCTAAAAAGTGTCCGAATAAAACGGAATGTCCAAAAGTACATAAGAAAAGTTTTGGGTGAAGTTTGGTTTCGTATAAGTAAATATATTATAAATATGTTTATTTCTCACATCATTTCTAATTTTTCAACCTCTTTTTTGTTTTCCTCTGTTATTACACAGTCATCAAATAGGTTAATCACACGATGTGCAAAATCAGAATCTCTATGTGAATGAGTGAGCCTAACAACTGTAGTTTCTTTTCTATTTAATTCTTTAAGTAAGTTGGGTATTTATTAATCTATTTTTTTTCCACAATGCGGACATTTTTTATCATCTCTCAGTCTGTCCATAAATCCTGAACCTATAATTCCAGTTGGTAAAGCGACTACTCCAATTCCCATTAATGCCATTATTCCACTTACAAATTTACCAATCCCCGTTATTGGATAAACATCACCATATCCCACAGTTGTTAATGTTGCAACAGCCCACCAAAATGCAGCTAAGATATTAGGGAAAGCATCAGGTTGCTTTTCTCCTTCAACATTATACATTATAAAGGATGCGAAAATTAAAAGAAGAAGAGTTACAAATCCAGTTACTGCTAATTCTGATTTTTTATCCTTAAGTACAGCCCAAATTAGATTTAATGATTTTGTATATCTATTGATTTTTAATATTCTCAGAAATCGAATTAATCTTAATGTTCTTAAAAATCTCAAATCAATCTTAATCAGCAAAGGAAGATAGAATGGAAGAATCGCAAATAAGTCTATTAAACCATTCATTGAAAAAACAAACTTTAATACTGATTTAAACTTATTACTTGCAGGATGAGTTTGGTTTGAAACATAAAGTCTCATTAAATATTCAATTGAAAATACAGCTACAGAAAATATATCAAACCATTCCAAAAATATTTTAAAATCAGAACTAATTTCCTTTATCGATTCTAATATTATTGAAGTTATGCTCAATACAATAAGACTCATAATTACATAGTCAAAAATCAAGTTGATTTTTTTACCATGTGAACCTTTCTCAACAAGTCGGTATATTCTCTTTTTAAATTTCATTGTCAAGGTGATTACTGAATATTAGGATAGTTTTTTAAAATTTTCTCCCAATTAATTTTAAGATATTCTATTGGAATTTTAGTGAAAGTACCACCAGTATTCTTAAACTTTATTTCCTTGTCATATTCGGAATAATCAAGAATTGTTATTACATCTCCGTTTTTTATCATGGAACCACCAGCTTCGAGATAACCATCTGGATGGTTTAGTAAAACCTTTTGTCCTGGTAGCGCTTTCCATTTTGTAAAAGGAGTTTTCTGAATCTTATATGTATAACCTAATTCACTATCATTATAAAAATTTTCCTTAAAGTACAATGTGTCAACACCAACAGCTACTTGCATCCAATCATCGCTCATTTCCCTAATTAGAGTAAGAGAGTCATTCATTTTTAGTTTAATCTTTGTTGTTCCGAATGGCTTATCACAAAGTTCTAAAGTGTTTGTATTTACGTAAAATGTTTCTCCAGTATCATCAAATATTAAACTAATAGAAAATGCTGTTATAAAAACTATCAATAAAAAAAATAGAATACGTTTAGGCTTAGAAAACAGCCAAATAACTATTCCCCACAACCCCAAAGCAATGCCAATTTCTCCAATTCTTTTAAATTGTCCTCCTACACTCATGTTATCAATATTATGTTTTTAACGCACTGTCGTTCTTTAATGCTTGCTTGTAACGGTGGATTGTATGGTTTCGTGGCGGATTACGTGAACTTTCCCTTTTTAAACAGCACCGAAACACGGGTGAGTGAAAAAGCTCAAAATTAGCACTTGCTAACAGTACACTATACCCGAAGTTGTTGAAAAAGTTTGAAAATACCAATTATCTTCAATAAACCACGGAATGTGGTGTATTTATTTAATATCTATAGGGTGAAACGAAGTTCACGAATGCTTTAGAGTCTTCACGGTAAAAAAGTAAGTCATTTAGCTAATAAACGGATTAAGGATCACGCAAAAAAGTTGGGTCTGTTAAAAAAAAGTATTTATTTAGCTGTTAAATAGAAACGGATTTAATAAATTGAGAAAGAAGAACTATCATCGGAGCTACTGGCTCAATTGTAACGCAGTGTAAATCGCCAACGAAAATTAAATTAAACAGATTGTTGGCAAAGTCCTATTTTAGGTACAACCATTACGGTGGAAAGACTCCAAAAACGAGGTTACATTCCCTTAGCTTCTATGTACAACCAAATTACTTCTGCTTTACCTACTAAATCAAATACACTATTGGCTCCGCCGATCTTCGATTCCCCATGGTATAAGGAACCGCCCAGTACGAGACCCGTATGCTAGGTGGTGTGAGAGCTTCTCCGATAGGCTAATTAATAGCCTATCGGCTGGCTACTCCTTTGTGTTTTCGTGCTTTATTCTCCGCAGCCTATCCGTGTGTCGGGGCAGACATACTCTTTGACAAGTTTTGGTTTGTGGGTCAGCTTTTTGAGCGACTTGGCAATGTGTATGGTTGCGAAGGGTCGGCATTACAAACAAGTCAAAATTGCAAATAGAATAACAGGTGTCAATATCCAAATGGCGTAATAATATCTAATCCGAATACTAATACAAAACTTAGTCCAGCCTGCTTGTCGCTTTGTCAATTTGATATCATCGTCAGTCCAGTTGGAAGCTAAAAAGAATTTATAATCGTAATCATTATGGTTTTCATCACATTTCTGAATTATTGAATTATATCTTTTTGAAATGTCCTGAGCCATCTTATATCTATCGTTTAAATCGTCATCAGAGAAAAGTAAAGCCTGACTTTCATGATAAATGTCTGATAATTCCATTGCATTTTGATGCAACTTTTCTGCTTTTAATTTATAATCCTTTGAACTTTCAATCTGGCTAAAAATAACTGTCAGTAGAGATGCTGCAAGAGTTATCAGGCTCAAATCTCCATTATTTATTTTTGAATTTAAAGAGGGACTTATAAAAAAAAGACTCATTACAATTACATAAGCTGATAGAATTGCAATTGTAAAACTTGAAGACTTATTTTGCTTTAAATAATTAGCATGAGCAACAAATCTAGCTCCTCTAGTTTTCCATATTTGTTGATATGTCACTTTAATAAATTTCTCTTTCATATCAGTAATTTTTAAAAAGATGGCTGCCTAAAAATGTAATAATTTATCCGATTAGGATTAAAAACCCATTTGGGTAATAGTTTAAAATTACCTTGCAAGCAAGGTCTCTTCAAATGAAGAAGGCAGCCATCAATAATATCCTATATCTTTATCTAATATACTAATCCTTTTGTTTTTATATCTTTCAAATGCTCGTTCAATTTGTTCTTTTGTATATGCTCCTGTTGGGTTCAATTTACCCCTGCTTACTAAAAATCGCCTTTTTTCAGCAACTGTTTCATAGTCATTATAGTTGTGGACATAGTTATTTCCATTTTTGAATTTTATATCAAAATAGGCTTTAACTATACTTTTTAATTCTTTAGGTGGTTTATTGTCAAAATCATCCAAATTTTTGAACTGGTTTCTGATGATAGTATCTATACGATATAAAAGCGTCAAATCATCAATTTCAATAAAATAGAAAAGCCAACCATATCTCTTTTTACCAGCTTTAGCACCAGTAATCTTTTCGTTTAGTTCGTTGATAAATGCTTCCTTAAATAATTCCACATCTTTAATCAACCAATCAGGTCTGGATTCGGGATTTTCAATTCCCCTTTTAAACCAAGTAAACTTACCAGAAATTCTTGTGATAAATTTACTTATTTGTTTTTCGCTAAGCGTAAGCTTGGTTCCTTTAAATTGATAACCGAGAAAACTAAAGGGTGTTGAAATACTACCAATTTGAGATTTGTCCTTATTAAGTTTTAAACCTAGTTTATACAACCTAATTTTAAAAGAAAGCTTGTAAAATAAGGCTTGCGCTTAGTTCTACTTTAACAGATTTATTGCTTTGAATAACAGAGGTCTATGTCACGCTGTCGCTTTTCATGTCGCTGCTGCAGTTTTTCCAGCATCCGTTCATCGGTCATTTCACGATAAAATTTGTATACCATAAAATCCATAATGTCTCTTGCCGACAACAATGGGACTTCGTCTTGATTCAATAGTTTTTCTTTCAGCATAAAGCTGCCCACCATTAAGTTGAGGGCTACTTGGTGATGCCATGACAGCCATTTGCGGGTTTGGAACTGATCCAAGCCTACTATCTGTTTTTGCTCTTTGAAGCTATGCTCAATGAAAAAGCGTTGTGCCTGCATGTATGCCAGCGCCTGATGCGTGTATTGAGCAAGTTCTGCGTTAGTGAACGAATATTTTATTTCTACTCCCTGCTTTGTCTTTCTTTTCGAAATGACCAGCAACCGTTTCTCAACAATGTTCTGAACCTTATCCCAAATGTAAACTGTCTTAAAATGGAACAATCCCTTCAGCTTTCCCTTGGCAGAATCACGAATGTCAAGCTTTTTCCAGTCCTTGTTTGTAAGCGTTTCTATATATTCGTTAGCGTTTACCGATGGGGTGCTTGCCTTCGGCCTTTTGGGTGGGCGCCCACGATTGCTCTTTCGCTCTGGAATATGTAGTTCTGGTTTTTCAAGGTGGATTTTTTGATCGCTATGAATGTCAAGCATGTACACCAAACCCATATCCTCAACCGAACGGGTAAACGCAAGGTCATTGCCATAAAGTCCATCCCCCCCAACGTAATCGAACTCGATACCCATTTCCAGTTGGTGCTTCACAATATCTGTAGCCAGCTCCGGTTTTGTCTTGAAAACCCTGTCCTCTTTGGGGATGCCAGCAGTTTCACACCTGGCGTTGTTAGTACACCATGACCTTGGAAGGTACAGTCTCGTGTCGACCAACGCTGCATATTTGTCCGTGCACAAGCAACCAAAAACTGCAACCTGCGAGTTTGCAGTCTTCCCAACGTTCCCGCAATACTGGTGATCAACACCAATGCTTTTGTCACCTTTTTTCACCCATCCGCTTTCGTCTATGAGTAATCCTTTTAATTTTTGGTTTGGGAGTGATTGGTCTACCTGATTTGCTATTTGGTCGATGACAGCTCTTGCATCCCAATTGGATTCGGTGATAAAATGCTGCATCTTATGGTAGTCTGCGTTTAATGTCTCAGTGATGCGTTCGATGTTTTTCAAATCGCTTAAAGCTAGACCTTCGACGTATTGAGTAGCTTTGTCGAAGTTGGATTTTGTTCTATTTTTAAAATGGTGCTGAAATTCAGATAAATACACTTCAAGTCGGTTGTTGACCGCTAGCAGTGTTTTACCATTATTCGTATATTTTTTTAAGTTTTTCGCCCGTTACCCATTGCAAACTTGAGTTTTGTTCTTTGTTTCAATTGCAATATACTAATTTACTGTTTATTACGAAAGAAAAACAATACTAAATTATCGTTTTTTCAGTGATCATTTTAATCTGTTAAAGTAGAATTAGTCAGTATAATTATATCGTCAACAAATCTGAAATAACAGATATTATTTTGGGAGAAGTGATTATCAATCTTTTTTAAATATATCTGGGCTAGTATATTCGAAATAGGTAAACCTTGTGGAATTCCTTTAGCTGTAACATAATTGTTACTGTTTCTTTTAGATTCATTATGAGGAATTGTGACATTCTCGATGGAATCCGTAAGAACTTTTATTGTCTTTGAGTTTGTTACCTTTTTAGCAAGGAAATCTAGTAATCTTGTCCTATTAATTTCATCGTAAAACGATTTAATATCCGTACGATAATAGAAATTATAGTTATCCGAATCTATTTTTTGCTTTAATTCTCGAACAACGCAATTGGCAAGTTTATTGGGTACACTTTCAGGGAATTGTCTATGTAAATATTCTTTTAAAGCAGTCAATGTAATTTTGTCTCTTACAGTAGGCGATGAAATCATTCTTGGAGCTTTATTCCGACCCTTATTTCTTAATATCTCCAAATAAGGAATAAACTTGTATTCCTTGTTTTTGTATCTATCTGCAATCCGCTTTATTTCAACCTCTTTATTTTTCTCGAATTGAGTAGGTCTAATCTTGTCGATACCTTTAAAGCTCTTCTTCTTGATTCTATCATCAAAAATCTTAGTCAAAAAGCTCTCCGAAAAAAAGTATCACTCATATTATTCTATTCTTTATTGTGCGTTGGCTTTAGTTGCACTATCTCTCTTTGCATGAAACACAACGTTTTGTATAAATACTGGCCGGGAATTTATAGCCAAAACCTATCAATCCGTTAAGCTGTTAAATATAGGTATTTCGTTGCAATTTAGCACTTTCCCCGGCTTGGATTTATACGTTGTGTGTGCCCTGCATGTGCTGCAGTACACCCACACCCGAAGTTGTTGAAAAAGTTTGAAAATACAAATTATCTTCAATAAACCTCGGAATGTGGAGTATTATTTAATATCCAGAGGGTGAAAGTCCCATCACGGGCGGAGGTAACGCTCCGAACCGTTAGCAAGTGACAAGCTGGTATGGGGTGACCTATGCAGTGAAGATTATTTGTGAGCGATTAGCGCAACAAATACCGACGGCAAATTGGCTCCGCCGATCTTCGATTCCGGTACTGACGGACAGAATTGTAGCGTAGCGGAAATCACGAAATTCATTAAAATTAGACCTTTTGAGCTAAACCGCATATGAGGCTTTATAAATCGGATGAGTAAACACATCATTGCAACGTCCAAACTCCAAGGAGGCGAGTATTTATAAAGTAGATGCGGCAGGGATTGGAGGTTATTTGTGAGCGATTAGCGCAGCAAATATTATATACAGCACTTACCAGGGGAGAGCTCTGTAATTACGAGTTAATAGAGCAGAGCAGTCAGCAAAAGCCATAGTAGCTTTGGAAAACGAGCCATTCTTACGAATACCACGCTAAGCATGGAGGTCTCATAGATAAGTGAAGGGCTGAACTTTATATCGCTATAAATCTTTGGCGGAGGTAAAAGGATTCGAGCCTTTCCAGCCCCAAAGAAGATTAGCAGGGAACAGGGATTAGCTAAGAAATGAAAAGAAGAAAACGGAACACCAGTAATTTAATTGAACGGGTAATACATCCAGCAAACTTAACCATAGCTTGCAAGGATGTAGTACGTAACAAAGGTGCAGGCGGTGTTGATGGTATGAAAGTTTCCGAACTTAAAGACCATCTCGACCAAAACCGTAACCAACTGGTAGAACAAATCATGAACGAAGCGTACTTACCACAACCAATACGTGGCAAGGAAATACCTAAAGGAGGTGGTAAAACCCGATTATTAGGTATTCCTACCGCTATTGACCGTATGCTGCAACAGGCAGTATCACGGGTGGTAATGATGTATTATGAGATAGATTTTTCTACCTATAGTTATGGATTTCGTCCTGAACGTAACACGCAACAAGCAACAGGAAAAGCACTGAGTTATATTAATTCAGGCTACCAGCATATTGTTGAAATAGACCTAAAAGAGTTTTTCGACAGGGTTGACCATACAATATTGTTACAGTTGCTGTACCGTAAAATTAAATGCAAACAAACCATGTGTTTGATACGTCGTTGGCTACGTGCTCCGCTTGAAAAAGACGGTAAACTCATCAAACGACGTATAGGTGTTCCGCAAGGCAGTCCTATTAGCCCATTGTTATCCAATATAATTCTTCATGAATTGGATTCAGAAATGGAACGACTAGGACTCCGCTTTGTACGTTATGCCGATGATTTTAGTATTTACTGCAAAACTAAGGCTGAAGCAAAGAAGGTAGGTAACACGATCTACTTATTTCTGCGGGACAAATTAAAACTTCCCATTAATAAAGAGAAAAGTGGTATTCGCCGACCTGTAAACTTTCAGATACTAGGCTTTGGTTTTGTACCTATTTACCGCAAAGGTATCAAGGGTAAATACCAATTGGTAGTCACTAAGAAACGATGGCAGAGCTTTAAAGCAAAGCTCAAAGAAGAGACCCGAAAAACGAATCCCAAGAGTTTCGATGAGCGCATAAAGAAGATTATTGAGATTCAACGTGGTTGGATCAATAACTTTAAATATGCCAATATCAAAACAAAACTGGAAGAGTTGGATGGCTGGCTCCGTAATCGTCTTAGATACTGCATTTGGCATCATTGGAAAAAGCCTGACAAGAAAAGGCGTAGCCTTATTCGGTTGGGCGTTGAAGCAGGCATGGCGTACGCTTGGAGTAGAAGCCGCATGGGTGGTTGGGCTATCGCCCAAAGTCCTATTTTAGGTACAACCATTACGGTGGAAAGACTCCAAAAACGAGGTTACATTCCCTTAGCTTCTATGTACAACCAAATTACTTCTGCTTTACCTACTAAATCAAATACACTATTGGCTCCGCCGATCTTCGATTCCCCATGGTATAAGGAACCGCCCAGTACGAGACCCGTATGCTAGGTGGTGTGAGAGCTTCTCCGATAGGCTAATTAATAGCCTATCGGCTGGGTACTCGATTACCAACTGGCCTTTATTCATTTTCAATCAATTAACTATCAATTTTGCAGTACCTTGTGCGTTCGGAAAGACACACTCTTTGACAAGTTTTGGTCGTGCGCTCGGCTTATTGAGCGACTTGGCAATGTGTGTGGCTTTGAAGCGCTGGCTATCTAAAATCTTCATAAAATTCTCTTTTCATCTCATCTTTTATTCTTAAATCGCAATATCCAATTTGGCGATTAGCATATTCTTTATGGTCATAATAATTTAATCGATTAGGCAGTCTATCAAGTACAGAGATAACATTCTCCCATATTTTTTTCTCACCTTCTAATATTGGAATATAGCTTCCTGACCAACTTTTGCTTCTATGTATTATTTCTAAGTTTTTAAAAATTTCAAAATCACTATTTAGTTTCAGAAAACGCTCTAAGAACTCCATTTTTAAACCAGGATATTTATAGCATATTATGCTAAAGACTACATCCATATACTTGTCGTTCAAATATTTCTCATCAATAAGATTTTCTAAGTATTCTATTGGTTTCTTGCCATATTTTTCCTTTGCATTTGAAAAGAAAGCTGATATTGCACGTTCCGAAAAATAATAAGTTTCACTAGCAATAAAGTATTCAAAAATTGAATTGATTATTGTATTACAATTATCCATTTCCCATATAAAATCATAATGTTCATGCTCTAAATCATGGTAAGAAATTCTATTAGGGGAATTGAACTTTAAAATCCTTATTATAATATTTGGGTCACGTTCCAATAGTTTTTTAAGAATTTCATTTTTATAATCAAAACTTTGTTCAATATTATTTGAATACAAATAAACTTCTACTAATATGTCAAATGGGAAATTACTGAACGATAGACATTTCTCGATAAAACTTTTACCTACACTAATTTTAACATCTTCTTTCTTAATTTTTGTGAGTGCAATTTCAAGAATCTCAGAATAAATATCTTTCTCATTTTTCAGCTTTTTATATTTGCTAACGAAAGTTAAATCCCAAAATATATATTGGGTGTTCAAGGATTTAATGGAAGTCAATAAATCCGAATATAGTACACTCAGATGCTCTTTGTTAACATCATCAATTTTTAATGTGTGATGAAAACTGAACTTTGGATTTACTTCTAAATCTTGAATTAATTCAAAAAGCTCAAAATAGTAGCCAGAATTAGTTTGAAAAAAGTAATTGAAAATATATGTGAAATTGAGGTTGAAATTAAATTTCGTAAAATTTAGTTCAAGTACATTCAAAAATAATTTTACATTGGTTTGGGCTAGATTACCAAATATTGTATTCAAAGAATTTTCATATTGCCAAACAGAATTACCCTTACTTACCTTTTTGACATGCTCTAAAATTAAAGAAACATTTGTAAGAAGTGAGTCATAGTTATTTATGTCAAAATTAAGGCAATATTCTTGAAGTTCTTCTTTATGTAATTTTTCCTCTTCGTCCCAACCAAGTTCTCTTTTCCTTTGCCTGTCTTGTTTTAATACTTCAGCTAATTGATATAACTTGCTTTTATATTCTTTCTTAATTTCTTTTGAATAGTCAATTTTTAACCAATCTAGACCTTCTAAAATATTTTGCAACACGAAACAGTCTTCAAATTCGTCAGGTTTAAAATACTTGTTTATTATCTGATAAATGTATTTTAAATCGTATTGTAATATTTCTTGCGAATCTTTGAATTCATAATAGTTTAACCTGTACATTATTTGTAGTAAAGAAGTCTTACTAGAATCTTGCAGAAGGTAATTGTAACATTTATATCTAAATGATTTTATTGATTCTGAAAGCCATAAATGGAAAGTCCACAAAGTTATTTCTCTTCCATTTCCTTCATTTCCGTGATATTCAATTTTAAGAAAAGAGGGGATTATTTCGGTTAAAATATTCTCATATATGGTTTTATTATTGCTGTTTTTAGCATTAGCAATTAAAAAGTCAAAAAGCAAATGCTGAATTCGGTCACCATACATATAACCTAATCTTGAAAAGCTAAATTTCTCTTTTATAATATAAATTACCGCCGGCATTTTTGATGGAACTTTAATTGCATAATAAAATATAAGTTCCAACGCATCTTTAAAAAATTCATCACTATGGTATCTGAATCGGGATAAAATTTCAAGGTCTTTTCCCGCCCCATATGAGAATTCATTTAATTCATAACTATAGCGAAATTCAGTTGTTGTTTCAGCTTCTTGCTTATCAATTTGTTTTTTTATGAAGTTTAATACCTGTGGACTTAAATAAAACCAAAACAAATCAAGGTATTTCAAAGAATCTTGATGATTCCCTTTCTTTTCAATATCTATCCATTTCTTAAGAATTATTGGTTTTAATTTTTTCTCAATTTGTTTGTAGTTGAACGTGTTTATTACTGGTACAATAGTATCTGTAATTCTATTTTCATAGTCTAAATAATTGTCAAGAAAGAAATTAAAACTTAATGATTCATTATCAATTACTGCTTTATAGAAAATATAGGTCGAGAATATCTGGTCGGATATTTTAACAACTTGTTGTTCGAATAAATCAACTAATTCTGATTCGTGTAGAGTATAACAAATTTCCCAAAACTTATTCTCTTCAACATTAAGACTTTTAAAAATGAAATCACAAAACTCTCTGTTTTCTTTATCAATACGAGAAAAGAAAGATATTAATGCTAATGATTTTTGAGCTATCGGTTCTTTTAATAGTTCGACTTCTTTAAACAAAGGTTCATAGTATTCATCATATATTTGGGATGCATCATCAAGCTCTAATATATTTTTGGCTTTAAGAGCTACCTTAGCACACATAATCGCCAGACGTGCATTGCCTTGCGCAATTTTAAGAATTCTATCAACGAATGATAGTTCATTGATTTTAAAATCGTCCGATTGAATAATATTTTTTATTTCATCATTTGAAAATGCTTTAATTTCAATTGAAGCATAATTGAAATTAACAGCAATAGACTTCACCTGAGGTAATGCATAATCTCTAACAGTTACTATTACTTTTAAAGTTTTTGAATCCCTTTCCTCGAATAAACTTAATATCCACTGAAAGTTCTTAGCTAGTCTATTTGCATCATCAACTAACAGCACATAATTTTTATCGGTTCTTATAATAGTTTTAAGGTCTTCCCAAATTGGAATCCCTTTATTTCCAATACATAAGAAGGAGTATTTATTTCTATCTGAATAAAGTTTTGCTAGTTCAATTGCATATTTTGATTTTCCAGTACCAGGTGCTCCATGGATTAGCAATAAATCGTTTATTTCTAAATAGCTTTCTCCATCTTCTAATTCCTTTTCTCGACCAAAGAAAGTATTACTTAATGGTGTTGAAATTTTGTTTTTCTCGTAATTAGCAATAAATTCAGAAGGTTCTTGAATTTGACCAGTCCCAACTTTGATTCCAAGATAAGCGCCTAAAATTGGATAATCTAGTACTGCAAATGCTAAATCTCGAATTCCTTTTAATTCAAGGATACACTTTGGGTTGTGTTTTTTACATAATTCTTCAAGATTTTTCTTTTCAACTGGCTTAATACGTTCCGTAAAGCATAATATTACTTTATCAATTTCTTCTTTCTTTAATCCTGTTTTTGAGGTCTCGAAGCAGTTTTCAATATCCGATTTTAGTTTATTATAGAAACTTTGCCCTTTTTCTAGTCTTTCTCTTGTAGTATATTCAGCAAAAATTAATTGATTGTCCGGACTAGTGAAATATGAATCAGGAATTCCCTTTCTTGACTTTTCTTTACCAATGACACTTCCAATCGGAGTAATTGTATTTGGATTTAGTTTCAAGTACAAAAAATGATTACAAAATTCTTGGAAGATGTCTCCATTAATCCTATCCAAAGCATTTTCTATTTGTACGGAGTCTATCATATGCTGTAGTGGGTTGGCAAAGAAATAGCTCTTTTGCAAGCTGAAGAATCGGCCTGTGTTTTGGGGCTTGCAAATGTGCTATTTGTGCGTTGGCTGTTCATTTTATCTTTTTTCTCTAACTGCAAAATTACCACTGTCAATTCTTTCTTAGGCTTGTTGGTAACGTATGTGTAAATGCATATTGTGTTTATATCTATTATGTCGATATTTGTTTAATTATCAGTTATTGAGTTGTTTATATTCTGTAATTTGGTCTAAAGGGCTTTTTATATTTGCAAGAGATCGTTTGCTTACGTGTGTGTAAATTTCTGTTGTGGTACTCGATACATGACCTAAAAACGTTTGAATGTATCTAAGGTCGACACCATGTTCTAATAAATGAGTGGCGTAGCATATGTGGAGTCACCTTTTTGTTTATTCCTATTTTTACAACATCCATCTTCCGGTGTTGTGCTAAAGAGAGGATTATTTTGGGCTTTACAGGCATCAAATCATGTTTTTATATATACAAATATATAAAATCTGTTTATATGCAAGTGTTTGTAAATTCTATTTTTGTGGGGTGATGAAGTTAATCTCTGTCGTCAATTTGGAAAAAATGGTCTATACCCACCCAGTGAAAACGGCCATACCCGTTCACTTTTTTAAATCAGCTATGAATTTACAAAAAATTATTAATTCTGTTATTTACGCCTTGTATCTCCTTTAAGATCGAAGCGGTATGCGGTATGCACGATTCTATCCATAATGGCAAATTAATTAAACCTAAATCCAAAGGGTCAGCATGCTCCGTTTTTCGAAAAGCATTTGTTCGCGAGAGGGGTCAATATGCTCCGTTTTTTTTGCTCACCGAGCAATATTATTCCTTCAAAAACATTTTAAGGGGTCTACATGCTCCAGAATATCCACCTGTGATGTAAATCCTCGCGAATGGCTTACGGATGTATTATCTAAGTTTGCGTTATACAGAAGCAATTATGATTTAGACTTGGCTGATCTTTTGCCGCACAATTGGAAAAAGTCTAATAGTTGTCAGAATATTCCAAAAAACACCCACTAATTTCGATTAATTCCAAAAGATTCCAGTAAAACTTAGAGAATTCCAACGCTCCAATCGACATCCCGATTGGAGCGTTTTTTTACTTTGCAATATGTAGCAGACCGCATATTTACTGAATATTAAACTATCAATAAAACGACCGCAGGGCAGGCCGGAACAATAGCCCCGGGGCCGGCGTTGGCGAGAGGCTATAACCCGGAAAATGCATTAGAAAATCTATTACGCCTTAAAATGACTTCAAAAGAAGTCACTTCGTTGCTTTTCTTCAACTCATCATAGCGGTGCTATGCCTCGTCTCAGAAAAGCCTTCTTTTATTGCCATTTTAATGCTCATGACGAAGTCCTAATACATTATCCGGGTTCAAGGTTGCACTCGAGGTGGTAGTGTGGCTGGCCTAGCGCGAAAGAAGAGTATGCAGGATGGAATTGGAGCTCGGTGCGGGTTGATAGCGATCTATTGTTCTAGACTTTTTTGGTCCTTTTTGTGGCAATGACAAAAAGGACATGACGATAATTTTCAATCAATGAGTGATTCTCATTTGAAAGCTCAACTATCAGGTTAACGAGCGCAGGGTTGGCCAGAACAATAGCCGTGGTCGGCGGCGAGAGCTGTAACGCGGAAAATGCATTAGAAAATCTATTACGCCTTTAAATGGCTTCAAAAGAAGTCATTTCGTTACTTTTCTTCAACTCACCATAGCTGGTGTTATGCCTCGTCTTAGAAAATCCTTCTTTTATTGCCGTTTCAACGCTCATGACGAAGTTCTAATACATCATCCGGGTTTCTGGGCGCACTTGAGGTGGTAGTGCTGTTGGCCTAGCGCGAAGGAAGTGTGCGCCGGACGGAAAGGGAAGTTGATGCAGGGCAGATAGTGATCTATTGTTCTAGACCTTTTTGGTCCTTTTTATGGCAATGATAATAACGAAGTTATCATGAGGACCTTTGAAAACAAGCCTTTCCGAGTAAATTAGCGAAGCTTATTCATGAGGATCTTTTAAAATATACCTTTCTGAGTAATTCGGCGAAGCCTGATCATGAGGACCTTTTAAAATATACCTTTCCGAGTAAAAAGGACATTAACGGAAGTTTCAAAAGCAAAGAAAATTATCATATAAGTTAGAAGCATTACTCTCAATTAGATAACGAAAGTACCAATGCTGCAACAGAATCTTTCAATACAAAAGTATAGGATCTCAGAAGACAATACAAAGGTGTCGCAGACATTAAGTTCTTCCTTTTTAGACTTACTAAAATTTATGCTTAATATTTAACATACTATTTCTTCAGACCCAACTTTTAAAGCTGATCCCTGATCCATCTTCTCGCCAACCTAGTAGCAAAAAAAAAAGACCTGCAATAAATTGCAAGTCTTTGTGGGCGATGAGGGAGTCGAACCCCCGACCCCTTGGGTGTAAACCAAGTGCTCTGAACCAACTGAGCTAATCGCCCTGATTTTTTTAAAACTTTCACCTGTTTCTTTCCAGGTTTGTATTGTTATGTGGGCGATGAGGGAGTCGAACCCCCGACCCCTTGGGTGTAAACCAAGTGCTCTGAACCAACTGAGCTAATCGCCCGATAAACGGTATGCTTTTCTTAAAAACTCAACAAATTACCTTTGTAATGTGTTGCCCTTGTTTTCAAAAGCGATGCAAATATAGATGTCTTTTTTGTATATGCAAAATTTTTTATTGAATTCATATCACTTCGGCAACGACGAATGTGCTTCCTCCGATGAAAATCAAATCGTTAGGAGATGAATTTTTTTTCGCTTTTTTTAAAGCGTCTGCGATGGAAGGATAGGTTTCTCCTGATAATCCTATTTTCTCAGCTTCCATTTTTAAAATTTGGGCATCTAATCCTCGTGGAATATTAGGTTTGGCAAAGTAATATTGTGCTTGTTTGGGTAAAAGAGGGAGTATGCTGTTTAAGTCTTTGTCATTGACCATCCCCCAAACCATGTGTAGCGATTTGTATGGCGTTTGAGCGATTTGTTTAACCAATTCCTGCACGCCCTCTTGGTTGTGTCCAGTGTCGCATATGATGGCCGGGTTTGCATCTAATATTTGCCATCTACCCATCAAACCTGTGTTTTTTACAACATTACCGATACCTTCGTATAGGTGACTTGTTTGTATGTTAAAGTTTTTTTCCATTAAAACATCTATGGCTTTTAGCACTGTTTTAATATTTTTTTGTTGATACATGCCCAGAAGATCTAGTTTAAGGTCGGCGTAGTGTAGGTGCTTGTCTTTATAAACTTGAAATATCTGGGTGCCATCTATGCCATTCATTGCTACAGGAATGCTATAATCCTTATCTGAAAAATATATGGGGGCATTATTTTCGTGCGCAATTTCCGTAAAGATGCTTTCGGTCAGACTGTTGCTTTCTCCTATGATGACGGGTGTTTCTGGTTTTATGATGCCACCCTTTTCACGGGCAATTTTCTCTATGGTATCTCCCAATAGTGCCACATGATCAAGTCCGATATTGGTAATCACTGAACATTCAGGATTAATAATATTCGTAGAGTCTAACCGGCCTCCCAGTCCTACCTCAATGATGGCCACATCCACCATTTTCTTCTTAAAATATTGAAAGGCCATCGCCACCGTCATCTCAAAAAAGGATGGTTTCAGCTGTTGTATAAACGATTGGTGCTTTTCAATGAAATCGATCACTTCTTTTTCAGGTATGCAAATGCCGTTTATTTTTATCCTTTCTCTAAAGTCCTTAAGGTGCGGTGAAGTATACAAGCCTACACTATAACCCGCTTCCTGCAGTATTGAGCTTAATGCATGAGAAACCGACCCTTTGCCGTTGGTTCCTGCAATATGGATGGTTTTATAGCTGGTATGTGGATGTTCAAAATAGTCGTCCAGCTGATGGGTGTTATCTAAGTTGGCTTTATATGCAACCTTGCCTGTACGTTGGTACATGGGTAATTGTGAAAACAGGAATTCCAAAACCTCTTTATATAGCATTTATCTCAATTTTATATTATTCATGAAATAGCAGCATGTTTTCGTAGAAAATAAATATATTTATAAACGTTCAACCTAAAAACTGCTGAATATGTCCAAAAAACGTAAAGTTTTCATTCTGGATACAAATGTGGTACTTCACGACCACAAATGTATATACAACTTTGAAAATAATGATGTAATACTTCCAATAGTTGTGCTTGAGGAGCTCGATAAATTTAAAAAAGGCAATGATCAGATCCATTATCAGGCCAGGGAATTTGTGCGCGATCTGAATAAAATATCCGGCGAAAAGCTTTTTAAGGAAGGTATTCCATTAGGTCCAAAGCAAGGGAAGCTCTTTGTGGCAACAGGAAAGCCATTCACCCAAGCGATGCAGGACTCTTTCTTTGAGAAGTCACCCGATCATCGCATATTGGCCATTGCATTGTATGTAAAGGAAGAGTTCAAAACACGAGTGGTCACTTTGGTTACCAAGGATATTAACTTAAGGATGAAAGCCAAATCCCTGGGACTGAATAGTGAAGATTATACCACGGATAAAGTGAAGGATATAGATGTTTTAGACAAAGGAGTGCAGATACATGAAGATTTTGATCCTAAGGCTATCGAGTCCTTATACAACACAGAAGGTGTTACGCAAGAAGATTTTCCTATACAACAGTTGCCTGCCAACCAGTATTTCGTTCTTAGAAATGCCAGTAAGAGTGTGCTGGCCACCTTTGACCCATTTACTAACTTGATAAAACGAGTGGAAAAACAAGGTGCTTTTGGTATTGAACCACGAAATGCTGAGCAGACCTTTGCCTTGAATGCTTTAATGAATCAGGATGTGAAACTGGTTTCTTTAACCGGGAAAGCAGGTACTGGTAAAACATTGTTGGCGCTGGCAGCAGCACTTCAGCAAACTAAAAATTTTAAGCAAATATTATTGGCACGCCCTATTGTTCCTTTGGCTAATCGAGATATGGGTTTTCTTCCGGGGGATGTGAACGATAAAATAGGGCCATATATGCAACCTTTGTTTGATAATTTGAGTGTGATTAAGCATTGTCACAATCCCAAAAGCCGCGAAAACATACTGATTGAAGAAATGCAGCGTGATGAGCAACTCTTGATTACTCCACTGGCTTACATTAGAGGCCGAAGTTTATCTGATGTGTTCTTTATTGTAGATGAGGCGCAAAACCTAACACCCCATGAGGTGAAAACCATTATAACTCGTGCTGCAGCTGGAACGAAAATAGTTTTTACAGGTGATGTTGAACAAATTGATTCACCTTACTTGGATAAGACATCCAATGGTTTGGCTTTTTTGACTGAGAAAATGAAAGGACAGGATATTTTTGCCCATGTAAATTTGATCAAAGGTGAGCGAAGTTACTTGGCAGAGTTGGCCAGTGATTTATTGTAAGGGGCTATTAACAGGGCTTCTTTTTTTATTTCCAAATCTAAAGAAATAGATATTAACTTCTTTTCGTTAACTTTGTGCGCTTTTTTGTGATTTCGAAAAAGTAACAACCCAGATGTGTTATTAAATATAGGAGAAAGAGTTAAGATGATTGATAAGTCGTTGTTTTTAGAGAAGAAAGTTGCTTTTCACACCTTGGGGTGCAAATTGAATTTTAGCGAGACCTCAACTATTGCCCGCGCATTGACCGACGAAGGGTTTATAAAGGTAAAATATGATGATTTTGCTGATGTGTATGTGATTAATACATGTTCGGTGACTGAAATTGCGGATAAAAAGTGTCGACAGTTCATCAAAAAAGCCATCAAACAAAATCCCAATGCTTTTGTGGTGGTGACAGGGTGTTATGCACAATTAAAGCCATTGACCATTGCAGAGATGGAGGGGGTTGATTTGGTATTGGGATCCAATGAGAAATTTAAAATAGCCGATTATCTGGGAGATCTTCAGAAAAAAGCCGCTGGAGAAGTACATGCTGGAAAAATAATGACCAATAAAGAGTTTTTTCCTTCTTACTCCATGGGGGATAGGACCCGTACTTTTTTGAAAGTTCAGGATGGTTGCGATTATTTTTGTTCGTACTGCACCATCCCATTGGCTCGCGGTAAGAGCAGAAACGCTGATATCAAAACAACTGTGGCATTGGCCGAGAAGGCCGCTTCAGAAGGCGCCAGGGAAATTATTTTAACAGGTGTTAATATAGGTGATTTTGGGAAGAGCACCAATGAGAATTTCTTTCAGCTTATTCAGCAGCTAGATGCTGTTGATGGGGTGGAGCGATTCCGTATTTCAAGTATTGAGCCTAATTTGCTGACAGATGAAATCATTGAATTTGTTGCCGCCTCCAAGAAGTTTATGCCCCATTTTCATATACCATTACAATCTGGTTCTAACAAGGTGTTGGCGCTGATGAAGCGCAAATACAACAGGGAGCTTTTTGCCCATAGAGTAGAAAAAATTAAGTCCTTGCTACCACACGCTTTTATTGGTGTAGATGTCATTGTGGGGGTTCGTGGAGAAACCAGTGTTCATTTTAATGAGGCCTTGGAATTCATTCAGAGCCTGGATATATCGCAATTGCATGTTTTTACTTATTCAGAACGTCCCAACACAAAGGCTCTGACCATTGATCATGTGGTTCCTATCTCCGAAAGGAAATTAAGAAGCCAGATATTGCATCAAGTCTCAGATAAAAAAACAAGACATTTTTATCAGCAGTTCGAGGGACAATATGCACATGTGTTGCTTGAAGGAAGCGAAAATGAAGGTATGATGAATGGTTTCACTGAGAATTATCTAAAGGTGAAGGTTCCGTATAATGTGGCCTTGAAAAATAAGATTTGCAAAGTCAAGCTGAAATCATTTGTAAGTGATGAAATGGTATTTGATGCCGAATTAACAGATTGATTTCTTAGATTTGTGTGTAAAATTAATAAATAATGGATTTAGCAAATTTATGCCAGCTGGTGATTGCTCTTGTGAAAAATACAGGACAATACATCAGAGAAGAGTCAGCACATAATAAACGAATTGAAGTAAAAGGGAAAAACGATTTTGTAACTCATATAGATAAGGGTTCAGAGGCACGGTTGGTGGCCGGCTTGTCTAAGTTACTGCCTGAAGCTGGCTTTGTGGCAGAAGAGGGTACTTCTGATAAAAAAGGAGAGCGTTATAATTGGATCATTGATCCTATCGATGGTACAACAAATTTTATACATGGTTTGTCACCACATGCCATTAGTGTGGCGTTGGAAGATGGGAAGGAAATAGTGCTGGGAGTAATATATGAACTAGGCTTAGATGAGTGTTTTTATACATGGAAAGGTGCCCCCGCCTATATGAATGGAGAGAAGATATCTGTTTCTGAAGCTGCTAAAGTGGAAGATAGTCTGTTGGCCACAGGCTTTCCTTATTCCGATTACAGTAAAATGGATGGGTTCATGGAATCGTTGGATTATTTTATGAAAAACTCCCATGGACTCAGACGCTTAGGATCGGCAGCCACCGATATGGCCTACGTGGCTTGTGGCAGGTTTGAAGGATTCTACGAATATGGCTTAAAACCTTATGATGTGGCAGCGGGTGTTATCCTGGTGCAAAATGCGGGGGGCTATAACTGCGACTTTTCAGGAGGAGAAGACTACATATATGGTCAGGAAATTATTGCTGCTAATGCCTCGATATTTGATGAGTTTAAAGGGGTTATCAAGCATCTAATGAGTAAAGATAAAAAATAAAAATGGGCGTAAAAATTGGCCTTCTATTTATAAAACTGATAGGACACCTGCCTTTGTGGGGTCTTTTTATAATTTCAGATTGCTTTTATTTCTTGATCAGAATATCCGGTTATAGACGAAAGGTGGTTATGAATAACTTGCGTAATTCTTTTCCCGAGAAATCAGAACATGAATTGAAGCGCATTGCTACCAAGTTTTTTCATCACCTTTGTGATTTGTTTTTTGAGACCTTTAAGCTGGTTAGTATGACCGAGGCTCAAATGAAAGAACATGTGCAGGTTGAGAACCTGGAGCTATTGGATGAATATTTTGATCAAGGTAAGGATGTGATTGCCGTGCTTGGACATTATGGTAACTGGGAGTGGATACCGTCTATTAATTTGTTTATTAAAGCACAAGGCTGTGAAATTTATCACGTTTTGAGAAGTGAGGCTTATGACAAATTTATGCTGGGTTTACGTTCTAAATGGGGAACGTTAAATTTTAGTATGAAAACATCTTATCGTTCTGTGTATAAGTTGAGAATGCAAAATAAGCGTTTTGTGATTGGCGTTATCTCTGATCAGACTCCAGCCAGAAATAAAATTCAATATTTTTCTGATTTTCTAAATCAGGATACACCCCTTCACCTGGGGGCTGAGAAAATGGCGGTTAAGCTTGATTGTCCGGTGGTCTTTTTTCGTTTTGATAAAATTAAAAGAGGTTATTATAAGCTGAAAGTGGAGCCGTTGGTGGAAAACCCCAGAGAAACCAAAGAGTATGAAATAACCAATCTGCATACCAAACACCTGGAAAATATTATAAAGGAGAAACCTGAATTTTGGCTTTGGTCGCATAAAAGATGGAAGCGAAAACGGGAAGACGTATTTAAATTGAAATGACCAAAGTAGCAGTTGTTATACTAAATTGGAATGGAGAAAAACTCCTGCAAGAGTTTTTGCCGATCGTTATTGAGCATTCAAAGCTTGAAGGAGTGGAAGTGGTAGTGGCTGATAATGCCTCTACTGATCATTCTGTACAAGTTATAGAGAATAAGTTCCCGAGCGTAAAAGTTATTCGTATGGATAATAATTACGGTTTTGCCGGTGGCTATAACCGGGCTCTCCAACAAGTGGAGTCTGAATACGTTGTTTTGCTGAATTCAGATGTTGCACCTGGTATAAATTGGCTTCCACCCTTGATTCAGGAGATGGAGACTCATCCTCAAACGGCTATTTGCGTTCCTAAAATCAAGAGTTATCGTCAGCCTACTTATTTTGAATATGCCGGAGCCGCAGGGGGGTATATTGATCCATGTGGTTTTACATTTTGTAAGGGACGTATATTTGATGTGATAGAGGAAGATAAAGGTCAGTATAATCAATCAGCTTCTGTTTTTTGGGCCAGTGGTGCTGCTATGATGATACGTTCCAAATTATATACTGAAACTGGTGGTTTGGATGAGGATTTCTTCGCACATATGGAGGAGATTGACCTTTGTTGGCGTTTGAAGAATAGGGGATGGGACATTCGTTATATTGCCAATAGTGAGGTTTTTCATCTGGGAGGCGCAACACTCGATTATACGAATCCTCAAAAAGTCTATCTTAATTTCAGAAATAACTTGTTTTTACTGATTAAAAATCTACCCAAAAATAAGTGGTTTTTTAAGTTGTTTCTGAGAATGATATTAGATGGCTTAGCTGCTGTTAAATTCCTTCTTTCAGGAAAGATATATAGTTGTTGGTCCGTTTTAAAAGCACATTTTAGTTTTTATGCTTCTTTCTTGAGTGTTTATAAAAAGAGAATGCACAATTTAAAATATGTAATTTGTAATAAGCATCCTGAAATGTATTCTCATTCTGTTATCGTTCAGTTTTTTATAAAAAAGAAATCTTCATATAGTGAGTTGGATGGTATGTTATAGGGTATGACCATTTCTTCGTTCTTCTTTTTAGGATAACATTTATGTACGCTTGATATATTCATTCTACATGTGGATCCGTAGTTTACACTTGGTCCGCTCTTCCTACTTTTCGTTTTATATGACATTCCTGTCTTATTGTGTCTTTTTTATACTACAAAAATGTAGTATATGAAGGATTGGTATTCTTTTGTTTTTTGTGTTTTAAACTGTTTGTAATAGGCATATATACAGGTAGATGTGTTGTTGGTGGCTTTGTGTTGTTTGTTGGTTTGGCACGTTATCTGAAACCGGCATATCGCCGTTATTCTCCAATGGTATAACGAAAATTTTCTGTGGTTTAGAAGAAAACCGGAGAATATAGTAGAAGGTCTATTACGAATAAAACATTTAAATATGTTCTGGTTAAAATATTTAATAAATAAAAAGAAACGCAGGCATGCTTCTGGGCGAACTGGTTTAATGGTATTGGTTTTTATGGCGCATCTGTGTACGGCAGGGTTCTCGAAAAACGGAGCATCCAGTGAGGATATTTCTCATTTGAGGGCATGGAATCAATGGCAGGCTGATAAGTGTTTTCGCCCTTGGGTGGTGATGGAAGCCTGGGCTACTTATAGTATCAATGAGGAGCAGGGAGATCGTACATATGCCAATCGCGGAGATATTTCTCTTAGGCGTTTACGTTTTGGAGGAAGTGGATCGCCATACTCGTGGCTTCGTTATAGCTTACAGCTGAGCATGGATAGGATAGGCGAGGATCCATTTGCCTCAACCAAGGGTTCGTATCAAGGGGTGGATATATGGAATGCCTATATGACGGCTAAGTTATCTCCAAAGCATGATTTGTTGAATCTTCATGTGGGTTATTTCTGGGCGCAGATAAGTCGGGAGTATAGTACCGTCGCCTGGACACAAGGTTCTTTTGATAGAACTCGTGCCAATTGGTATTTGCGTAAGTTTTTGACGGGTAAAGGAAATGGAATTGAAAGTGGTATGGCCCTGGGAGGACAAAAAAATATGAATGGGTTTGGATTCTCATACCGCGTGGGAACCTTTGAACCGACACAAAGTATGGAGGCGCAACATCCTGCGAGGTTGTATACCAGCCATCTCATTTTTTCATTGGGAGATCTGGAACAGGATAGCTATAAATATCGCTTGCGAGGAAATGACTGGGGTAAACGGAAGGGTATCTCCTTAGGGCTGGGTGCTTCTTCTCAAGCTGCAGGTATGTCAAATGATTCCGTTTGTTTTGATTCGTCATACGCATGGGGGATGGATATTTTATTTTGTTATTCGGGGTTTAGATTGGATGGAGAATACTTTAAGCTGAAGCGCACTGCGGAGGGGTATGGTCACTTTAATGGAAAGGAATGGCATATTCGCTTTGCTTACAATTTGATGTTGGGTCATGAATTTTTTGAGCCGGTGCTTACCTATGATCGCTTCGAGGGTTCTGGATCTAAGTCTGTCTATAATTATGTGGGTGATGATCATACGCTGGATGTGGGTGTGAACTGGTATTTGAATAAGGAGCGATTTAAATTGTCGGTGCATTATCTGGTGCAAGAGGGAAGTGTAGCTTCAAATACCGGAGATTATCTGGGTTTGGGTTTTCAATGGAAGTTATAAGTTAATATTATAAAATAATCTTATGGAATATCGTTTTTTAAAAAAATCAAGGATCCATATAATCGCCATTGCCATGGTGGTTCTGATCGCTGCTTGTCATTCTTCAAACACCCGTAGGACGGAGGCCAGCCTTAAAAATGAAGATTTTGTGATGCTTTATGCTGGTGCGAGTTTAAGCAATGTGTTAAATGAAATAATTGATGCGTATCAAAAACGTTATGGCGTAAGGGTTCAGACTAACTTTGCTTCCAGTGGTACCTTAGCTCGTCAAATAAAGCAGGTGGAAGCGCCGGATGTATTTGTTTCGGCCAGTAAAAAGTGGGCAGATTATGTCGATAGTTTGGGTGTTGTTCAGCCCGGATATACATCCATAGTAGCTAGCAACAGACTCGTTCTTATTGCACCCTTGAATAGTACCATAAAGACTTCCCATATAGATAGTTCACTAAATATATTGGAGGCCTTGGGTGAAGGAAGACTGGCGATGGGAGACCCATCGCATGTGCCGGCAGGAAAATATGCAAAACAGGCTCTGAGCTATTACGGCTGGTATGGTGAGCTAATAAATCATATTCTTCCAGCCAAGGATGTACGTTCGGCACTGATGGTTGTTGAGCTTGGAGAAGCGCCTTTGGGTGTGGTGTATCTAACGGATGCCATTGAATCGGCTAAAGTGAAAATAGTAGGTGCCTTTCCGCTGGTTTCACATGAGCCTATCCTATTTGTGGCTTCTGTTTGCAACGATAGGCCTAAAGCCAAAGAGTTTTATGCTTTTATGCAATCGGAGATGTGTAAACCTATTTGGGATCGACATGGTTTTAAATAGCACTTGCATGTATGAGACGATGGCTTTAAGTAAAGCAGAATTACAAGCGGTTGTTCTGTCTGTTCAGGTAGCGTTTTATTGTTCGCTAATAGCCTTACCATTGGCTTTGACGGTAGGGTATGTCATGGCACGTCATCATTTCTGGGGTAAGTCAGTCATTGAGAGTATAATACATCTTCCGCTTGTGATGCCTCCTGTAACCACAGGGTATCTGTTGCTGCTTATCCTGGGGTCCAATGGTATGATCGGAGGTTGGTTTTATGATGTATTTCATATAAAATTAGCTTTTACCTTTCAGGCTTCAGTGATTGCATCTTTGGTGGTGTCTTTTCCACTGTTTGTACGATCTGTCCGGACGGCTATTGAGATGGTAGATCCTGGTTTAGAGGAGGCCTCCAGGATTTTGGGAGCCGGGAGGTTCAAGACTTTTTTTCGGATTACTGTTCCCTTGTCTTTACCAGGTATTATTTCGGGAACAATATTGTGTTTTGCACGCTCCTTGGGTGAGTTTGGTGCTACTATTACTTTTGCGGGCAATATTCCAGGGCATACCCAGACCCTGCCCCTAGCTATTTATTCATATATGCAAGTGCCAGACGGTGAACATGCAACCTTTCGTTTGGTTTTGGTGTCGGTTAGCATTGCTTTGGTGGCTATGGTGCTTTCTGAGAGGATGATTAAAGGTATGCAAAAGGAAAAATGAGGATGGTGTAGGATACTTAAAAAATGAAGATGATTTATATTGATATAAAATTGAAACGTAAGAACTTTGATATAGAAGTGGATCAGGTTTTTGATGATGGCATTACTGGTATTTTTGGCCCCAGTGGCTCCGGTAAAACATCCATCCTTCATTCTATATCAGGACTTGCTCAGCCTGACACCGGATGTATCAAGGTAGGTAAGCAGGTGGTTTATAATGCTTCGGAAAATAAGAATGTGTCTGTGGATAAAAGAAATATTGGATATGTATTTCAGGAGGGACGTTTATTTCCGCATATGACGGTTGAGAAGAATATTCGTTATGGTGAAAAGAGGTTTGGGAACAAAGGCTTGGGTTTTGATCAGATAGTGGATATGCTATCTGTCAGACATTTGCTTCATTGTAAACCTGCCAAAATATCAGGTGGTGAAAGACAACGGACAGCTTTGGCCCGCGCATTATTTGCTTGTCCTAAGTTGTTGTTATTAGACGAGCCCTTTTCTGCTTTGGATAAAAATATTCGTAACCAAATCATTCCTTTTCTACTTAAAATTCATCAAGTATTGCATATCCCTATCTTGGTGGTTAGTCATGATATCACGGATCTTCTCAAATTGAGTCACCGTCTTTTCTTGGTGAAAGATGGTAAATGTATTGGACATGATCATTATCTTCAATTGATACAGAGGAAGGAGCTAAGTGGTATATTGGGTGCCAATAGTTTATTAAATGCCATCAACATGCAGGTGACAGAAGTGGAGCCTGATTACGGACTAAGGACGCTTAAAGGTGTTGATTTAGAAAAAGAGGTAACCATTTATTGCCTGAAAAATAGAAAGAAGTATCAGACTGGGGAGATGATAAAAGTTTTTATCAATGCCGATGATATTGCTTTGTCAAAAGTATACCATGAAGATATCTCTATCCATAACCAATTGAAGGGTATCGTTACGGATATTATTGATCGTGGGCATTTGAAATTGTGTATTGTTGATGTTGGGTTTCCTTTGATTGTGGAAGTGACCAGTGATTCTGTGAAAAAGCTTGCTGTTTCAAAAGGAAGTACAGTCTGGTGTTTGTTTAAGTCTGTGGCTATAGATGTGATTGGGCAAGGCTAATATGCGTTTGTAATAGATAAATAGAAGAGATATGGAGTTAATGATAAAAGGAACGTTTTCCATTGAAACCAGTGATGGTTTCGTCATACATCCCCGGGTGATTGATATTCTGAAAGAAGTTGAACATTCTAGGTCACTAAATTCTGCAGTGAAAAAACTGGGTATGTCCTATTCGCATGCCTGGAATTTAATTTATAAGACCAATTGCAAGTTAGCAACTCCCTTGCTGATAACAAAACGGGGTGGCAATGGAGGGGGAATTGCCACATTAACAGGCAATGGTAGGTTACTTCTGAAAAGATATCAAAAGTTAGAAAGCCTTCTTATCCATCTTATGGGAGATTGTAAGATAGATCTGATGGAATGATCTTGTTGAAAAAGAGTAGGTTTTGTTGGTTATAAAATACCCTTGAGCTGCTCAAGTTTATTGCTTCGGGAGCCTTTTACCAAAATAAAGGCATCACGAATATGGGAGGTGGTAATCTCTTTGATAAGCGCTTCCACGTTCTCCATCCAGATAAATTCGTCGTTTTTATTTATCAGTGCCTTGTAATTTTTTCCCACCAAATACACCTTAGCAAACTGGTTGCTCCGTAAAAAGTTCAGAATCTCAGTGTGTTCTTGTGTGCTGTCGTTGCCTAACTCTTTCATTTCTCCCAGCATCACTACTTTATTGTCTTCTTGTAAAGCCACAAAATTTTCCAAGGCTGCTTTCATGCTTGTGGGGTTGGCATTGTATGCATCAAATAGTATTTTGTTTTGGTCAGAAACAACCATTTGAGAGCGGTTGTTTTCAGGGATATACGTAGATATGGCATCCGCAATGAGTGGAGGTTGAATACCAAAATAGCTTCCTATTGATATGGCTGCAAGTACATTTTCCAAGTTGTAGCTTCCAATAAGTTGGGTGTTTACTTGAACTTCTTCTCCATTTATTTTACATGTAAATGATAGCTTAGGGCTTTCATGTAGATGTGTAATGCATACCTTGCAATCGGCATCATTCCCATAGTAAAAGTGTTGGGCACCCGTTTTCAACATACTTAATAAATGAGAGTTGGATTTGTGGACAAATAAGAGCCCTTTTTTATTTTCGATATATCGGTACAGCTCTCCCTTGGTCTTTTTTACGCCCTCAAAGGATCCGAATCCTTCCAGGTGGGCTTTGCCTACGTTTGTTATTAAACCTAGGTTAGGTTCTGCGATTTGACATAGGAGATCTATTTCTCCCGGGTGGTTTGCTCCCATTTCTACCACTGCAATTTCGGTACGCTCATCCATTGCAAGGAGGGTGAGGGGGACGCCTATGTGGTTGTTGAAGTTTCCTCGTGTAGCAAATGAAGTGTATTTTTTACTGAGTACTGCTTGGGAGAGTTCTTTGGTGGTTGTTTTGCCGTTGGTTCCGGTAATTCCTATAATAGGGATATTTAATGATCTACGATGATATGTGGCTAATTTTTGTAGGGTGCTCAGTACGTCGTCTACGAGTATATACTGTTCACCTTGAACGACATTTTGATCGTCAACGACGACCTTTAGTGCCCCTTGTTTTAGAGCTTGCGCAGCGAATAAGTTGCCATTGAAACTTGCTCCTCGGAGGGCAAAAAACAAACTCTTTTCCCGAATGTTTCTTGTGTCGGTACAGATGCCTGTGGAAGCCTTAAAAATATCGTAAATATCCTTTATATCCTTCATGTCACAAAAATAGAACTATTTTAATAAAATACAGCTTATTATTGTTGGATAGGATAAGGGGGCGTTTTTTTTAAGTGGGTGAGTTGTCTATTTAGTCTTTGCAAGAAAACTCCAAATACTGCGTTATTCTCATTTTTGAAACAGTCATTTACAATCAGTAAACTCCTTGGTTTCAAAAATATCGAAAGCCTTGTCTTTGAAGCTTTCTTATCAAAGACAGAAAAAACAGTAGTTTTCTTGCAGCCACTATTTAATGGGACAGTTGAGTTGCTTAGGTATATTTTTTGAAGTGAAGGGATGTGGGGTCATTGCCAAAAGTTGGGTATAAATGTTGTTTATAGCTATCATGCAGATATTTTTGTTAATCTGAACAAGAAGAACTTTACCTCAACAACACCTCTGAATTGTCTTCTAAAATCCTTTTCTTTTGCATTGAAAGATTCTGCTGCAGCATTGGTACTTCCGTTATCTAATTGAGAGCAATGTTTCTAACTTATATGATAATTTTCTTTGCTTTTGAAACTTCCGTTAATGTCCTTTTTACTCGGGGAGGTATACTTCCAAAGGCCCTCATGATCAGGCTTCGCTAGTTTACTCGGGAAGGCTTGTTTTCAAAGGTCCTCATGATCAGGCTGCGCCGAATTACTCGGTAAGGCTTGTTTTCAAAGGTTCTCATGATAACTTCGTTATTGTCATTGCCACAAAAAGAGCCAAAAAAGTCTATAACAATAGATCACTACCGGGGTGAAGGGTTTTATTGGAAAGGGATCGAAACGTCTCAATTGCTCGTTTTTTATCGCTTTTTTTAAGTGTTCTTGTCATTATGATGTGCGTTTAAATGGCATAAAAAAAGGCTGGAACAATTGTTCCAGCCTTTTTTTTATGAGGTGTTTTATGATTATTTTTTCTTGCCGCTTGTCATTGGACTTCCAACACGTGTCATTGCACAACGGAAACCTAAGTCGTCACGCGCCTCACGTTCATCCAAATATCTTCTGGCACCAGGACTTAACCAGTAAGCTCTATCTCTCCATGAACCACCTTTATACACACGTGTTCTGTCTGAGATTAAAGAACCCATTGTTCCAGTATGCTGACCATACATATTTTTTGTATCCTGCTCATTGTCTAACCACTGGTTTCCTAAGGAAATGTTTGATTGAGCGTCGCCATCACCAAAATTACGGTTGTCACCGGTACGGTAATTTTTTCTATCCTGTATATCTTTGTCGGTTTCAATTCTATAACGAATTCTACCCAAGCTGTCTTTTTCTACCAGATAACCTTCTTCATCAAGTACTTTTGTTTTGAATTCATTACCTCTGAAGGGGCTAAACTCATCAACTTCGTCAAATGATAGTGGACGATACACATCGGCTACCCACTCATTCACGTTACCGGCCATGCAATATAAGCCATAATCGTTGGGATAATAGGAGTGTACATCAACGGTTATATCACCACCATCGTTAAGATCGCCAGCCATACCCATGTAGTCACCTCGGCTTCTTACAAAGTTGGCCATCATTTTACCTCTTTCACCTTTTTCTGAATTTCTGGTAATATGACCATCCCAAGGATATATTCTACGGTTAGTCATGCGTTCTTCTTGCGAGTTGCCAATTAAGCCCAGGGCTGCATATTCCCATTCTGCTTCGGTAGGGAGGCGGTAGCGAGGTAAAAGGTATCCGTCTTCCCAACGAACGCGTCTGCTATCTTTGTTAGGATCTAAATCTTCTATGGGCTTTTTACCGGCAATACCATCATATTGTCCGTATAAATAGGCCTCTGTATTAAAGTTATTCTCTCCTTGTTGGTTTACGTCCATTTCAAGAACACCCATGTTAACAAGTATGTTTTCATTTACCCGGTCTGTTCGCCATTGGCAAAAATCATTGGCTTGTAGCCAGTTAACACCAACAACGGGGTATTCGCTATAGGCCGTATGACGGAAATAGTTCTCTGTCATAGGTTCGTTATATGCCAATGCCCTACGCCATACCAAGGTGTCAGGAAGAGCTTTTTTATAAACCTCAGGATATTCAACGAAAACTCTGTTGATCCAGTATAAATATTCACGGTAATCAACATTTTTAACTTCCGTCTCATCCATATAAAATGAAGGAACGGTTACTCGTCTGGGTACATTATTCCAATCGTAAAGAACATCTTGTTCTACTCTACCCATGATAAAGGTACCACCTTCAACAAATCTTAGTCCGGGTCCTAGTTCTTGTTCATATCCATCATAATATTCAAATCCCCCGTTTTCAGGAGCGTTGTACTCCCATCCAGTTGCGGAAGAAACATTACCGGAACCACCTTTACTACAAGAAGTCATTGCTACAACTCCTAGTGCAAGCATAACGTGGAAAAGTCTCATTTTAAACCTCATAGCGAAATATAATCTTTAAGTTATCTCTTTTGTTCATTTTATGTGTTCGAATCCCTTTTGGAATCTACATCTTTAGCCTTATACTGCAAAAATAGAAAAAGGTTATAATCCTGAAATCTTTCTTTTCAATTTTTTATGGATGCTTTGTAACTCAACCTATAAAAATAGGAATTATTAACAATTAGTTTTCCTATAAAGGAAACTTCATCCATCATAATTTCGTTGAACCTATTCAGAATGATGTAATATTTCATTCATGTAAACGTTGTATTTTTTGAAATCTTGTATGGGAAGTGTTTTTTATACAATTTTTTATTTTTGTTGGGGATAAAACAACATATGTGGTTTAAGCGTTAATAGGTTATTGATTTGTGGCGCTGGAAAATATTGATATATGAGATTTAGAAAGATTGGTTTGTGCGGGCTTTTTTGTGTTTTGAGTATTGTTCTTAATGGTCAAATAAGCTTTAAATATGAAAATAAAGTTGAATGGTGGGAGCCTCTAACGATTCAAGAGGGGGGTGAACAACATTTTTTGCCTCAATTTTCTGATATGGGTGATGTCAGTCCAGAAACAGATTTACCAGCCTTGAAAAAATCTATTCGGCTCTCGACACCAGGTAAACCAGAGAATGTGGTTGTACAGGTGAATGATATGAAATTTGTGTGGCCTACTCCTCAGGAACATGTGATGTTGGGAAATAAAGGTCTACAACCAGAAGTCAAGGTGGATTATTCCTTATCGCAAAGTGGAAATCAATATTTTTTAGACCTTACTTTAAATCCATTGATTCAGCCTAATGATGCGCCTACATTTAAAAAATTAGTTGCTTATACACTTGACATATCTTACGATATTGCAGAGGAGAAATCATTAAAAAGTGCGCAAAGTCAGTCAGAATATGCTTCCAATTCTGTTTTAAGTACAGGTGATTGGATAAAAGTGAGTGTGGCGCAAAGTGGTATTCATAAGATTCCATACTCCACACTTGCCGACTGGGGTATTTCGAACCCTGAAAATGTGGCTGTATATGGGAATGGTGGAAGAATGTTACCGGCAGCAAATGATGAGTTTCGTAATGATGATCTGGTAGAAAATGCCTTATGGCACCATGATAACGCGGTTTATTTCTTTGCCGAAGGTCCTGTGGTATGGAATTATGATACTTCCATTGGTATGTTTACCCACGAAAAGAATAGATATAGTAATTATTCTTATTACTTTATTACGGAAAAAGAAAGCGCATCTCTTGAGTTGGAGGAGTCGACCTTGCAATTAGATCATTATAAGGAGGTGGTAGATTATTTTCAGGATTATGATTACCATGATGAGGATGTGATTAATTTATTGAAATCAGGCAATGTATGGTATGGCGAAAAATTTGACTACTATTCGCAATCGAGTAGGAGTTTCAATTTTACATTTGATCATGTGAGAAAATCTTCTTATGCCAAGGTATATGCTAAGTTGGCTGCCCGGTCAGGTAACACAAGCTCTTTGTCCTTATCGGCTAATGGAAACTTTATTGATCAGGTGAGTATTTATAGCGTTAATACAACAAGCACTACAAGCTATTATGCGCGTGAAGGCGTCTTGGACGGTAAGTTCATCAATAATTCCAATGAGATTGAATTAACCATTAATTACGAATTAGACTTGGAAACTGCGTCGGCCATTGGTTATTTGGATTACATATGTCTCAATGTTGATCGGGAGCTCAGTTATGTGAAAAACGAATTGTTATTTAGAAATTTAGATATTGTGGCCTCCGGTAATACGGTGAGGTATGAGATTGAAAATGGTGAGGGACTGGAAGTGTGGGATGTGACCAATCCTTTGGTGCCTTTACATGTTAGTATGTCGGCATTGGAATCTGTTTATGGTTTTAATTATGAGGCGGAGGAACTGAGAGAGTTTGTGGCCTTTGATCCGGATGGTGATTTCCCTGCCCCACAATTCGTGGAGAATGTAAGTAATCAGAATTTGCATGCCAGTACTAACGTAGATTATGTCATCGTCAGTCATCCAGATTTTGAGAGTGAGGCAAAACGGCTTGGAGAGATACATCATAATTATAATGGTACTACTTACTTGGTGGTGACTACCGATCAAGTATATAATGAGTTCTCCTCGGGAAAACCAGATGTTACGGCCGTACGTAGTTTTGTTAAGATGTTGTATGATAGGGCGGGTAAAGATGCCAGTAAAAAGCCTAAGAATCTCTTGTTATTTGGAGATGGATCATATGACAATAGGCAAGGAATTGCAGATAATACCAATAAGATATTGACTTATCAGTCTGATAACTCCATACATTCAACGAACTCATATGTGACGGATGATTATTTGGGATTATTGGATGATAATGAAGGTGATAATGTAATTTTAGATAAGGTAGATATTGGTATTGGTCGCTTCCCTGTTAACACCATTGAAGAAGCTGTGAATGCAGTTGATAAGACGTATAAATATTACTATGAGCAGTCCAATGATCAATGGAAGAGCCTTTTGACCTTCGTAGGGGATGATGGTGATAACAATATACATATGAGCGATGCCAATAGCTTAACTACTATGATGGAGAGGAATCATCCGGAGTTTAATATATCTAAGTTTTATTTCGATAATTACGAAAAGATCACCACTATCTCGGGGCATTCTATACCCGACCTAGAAGAAGATATTGGTAATGCCATTGAAGACGGTACTTTGGTATTCAATTATACCGGACATGGAGGCCCTTCTTTGTTGGCACATGAAAAGGTGATTACCAAAGAACATATCGAATCTTGGAATAACATTGATAAACTGGCGTTGTTTGTGACCGCGACTTGTGAGTTTAGTCGTTTCGATGACAAGGATTATACTTCGGCAGGGGAAGAGGTTTTTCTTAACCCCTTGGGGGGAGGTATTGCCTTATTTACCACCACGCGTATTGTATATTCAAGTCAGAATAAGATCTTAAATACCAGTTTTTATAATTATGTATTTGAGCGTGGAGAGGATGGCTTGCCTTATACTCTTGGAGAGATAATGAAGCAAACCAAAAATAATATTTCGGCCAGTGTTAATAAATTAAATTTCTCATTATTGGGTGATCCGGCCATTCGACTGATATACCCACAACTGGGAATGCGAACACTTAAACTGAATGATAAAGTGATTGATGACACCCAAAAAGAGTTACTGGACAGCGTCAGTGCGCTGAGCAAGGTCAGTCTGGTTGGTGAGGTCGTGAACCTGTATGATACTTCGCGTGTTGATTTTAATGGTGAGATCTTTGTTTCTGTTTTTGATAAGCAAAGCCAAATAACTACCCGGGGGAATGATGGTGCAGAACCATTTACCTATGAAGCCTATGATAATGTTATTTTCAAAGGTCCTGCCAGTGTAAATAATGGTGAGTTTGAAATTGAATTTGTAGTGTCAAAGGACATCAAGTATAATTTTGACAATGGAAAAATTAGTTATTATGCTTTTTCTGATGAAAATACAGTGCAGGCCTTTGGTGCATTTTCGGATATAGTAATAGGAGGTATTGATAATGATGCTGAGGAGGATGATGAAGGTCCTCAGATTAACTTGTGGTTGAATAGCAGTAGTTTCAGCAATGGAGCTAAGGTAGGCTCTTCACCGGTTTTATTAGCCGAGATTTTTGATGAGTCAGGTATAAATACCACGGGTAACGGAATTGGACATGATATTGCTTGTGTCATAGATGGAGATCAGACGAATGTTATTGTGTTGAACAATTATTTTGAGGCTGAAATGGATAACTACAAGCAAGGATATATAAATTATCAGTTGTCATCATTGGAGGAAGGGAGTCATACCTTAACGCTTAAGGCTTGGGATACCCATAATAATTCATCCACCAGTAGTTTAAACTTTACTGTTTCATCAGGAGGAAGTTTAGCTGTTTCTGATGTTGTTGTGTTTCCAAATCCTGTGGTACCGGGTGGAGTAAGTTATGTATCCTTTAATCATGACGAGCCAAATGCCCGCTTGGATGTGCAGCTCATGTTGTTTAATATGGCTGGACGGCTCGTTTCCTCACAAAGCAGTTCGGTGGTGTCATTGGTTGGAAGTGTTCCTCCTATCGAAATGAAAGCGTTGAGCAGTGACGGAAGTGCTTTGGATGCCGGTCTTTATTTGTTTAAAGTTATAGTAACCTCTCAAACAGAAAAAAAAGGAGAAGTTTCAGGAAAAATTATGGTAATGCCATAATAATTTTAAAATTTTAGAGTTTACATTTGTAGTCTTATATTAATTATGAACAATTATTTTATGCGTAACAGATATAGTAGAACGTTAATTATATTATCGTTTTTTGTGATCTCAGCAGTTAGGGTTAGTGCGCAGGATGAGGTGAAAGAAGCTTTTCCACGTACAGCAACACCATTTTTAACCATTACACCCGACTCTAGAGGTGGTTCTATGGGTGATGTAGGAGCAGCTACTTCTCCGGATATCTATTCGCAATATTGGAATTCATCTAAATATGCCTTCTTGGATCAGGAAATGGGAGTGTCTCTTTCTTATACACCATGGTTAAGGGATCTGGTAGATGATATTAACTTGTACTACTTGACTTTCTTTCGTCGTATTGATAAAAAGCAAACGGTAAGTGCTTCGTTGAGGTATTTTTCCTTGGGTTCTATTTATTTTACAGATGAAGCAGGTGACAGAACAGCAGAAGGTAAACCCAACGAATTTGCCATTGATGCCGCCTATGCTTTGATGTTGTCGGATCATATATCGGGCTCGGTTGCCTTTAGGTACATACGCTCTGATATTAATAATGGAACAAGAACGGAGGCCGGACTTCCAGGAAACGCCTTTGCCGCTGATTTAAACTTTTTTTATTTGAACCAAGTGAAGTGGGGTGGACGAGAAGGTGATCTTTCGGCTGGTATTAATATTTCAAACGTGGGTTCGAAAATATCATACGATGATGGCGGAACACAGGAGTTCTTACCTACCAATTTAAGAATCGGAGGTGCCTATAATGTTGAAATAGACAAGTATAATAAAGTGGGTTTTTCGTTGGATGTGAATCGTTATATGGTGGCTAAAAATGAAGTAGGTGAAGATAAAAGTGAGCTTTCTGTTCCTGCATCTTTTTTTCAGTCCTTTGGTGATTTTGCTGTGGAAGATCTACGAATATCAGTGGGGGGAGAATACTGGTACAACGAGCAATTTGCCATTAGAGCCGGTTATTATCACGAAGATGAGTTGATTGGAAATAGGAAGTTTGCCACCGCCGGTGCAGGTCTTAAGTTTAATATGTTCACTTTTGATGCATCCTATATTATTTCTGTATCGCAGAATAATCCATTGGCCAATACCATTCGTTTTTCCTTGGGGTTCAATTTGGATGAGATGGGGAAATAATGGTTGATCGATGGAATTAGTGCAGTTAGTGGGTATAGCTGACTGAAGCTATTCGATTCGTATAATGATTAATCCGGTTGGCGAAATTTTTGACCAGGGTAGGAGCCGGTTATTTTGGTTGTATTAATGCTTAAGTATGAAGATAAGAGTAGGTTTTGGCTATGATGTGCATAAACTAGGTGTGGGAGAGGAGTTGTGGATTGGTGGTATCCACGTTCCGCACTCAAAAGGATCTATTGGGCATTCTGATGGTGATGTGCTGATACATGCGATTTGTGATGCATTGCTGGGTGCCGCTAATATGCGTGATATAGGTTTTCATTTTCCGGATACTTCCGACGATTATAAGGGGATTGATAGTAAAATACTACTGAAAAGAACCATTGAGATAATACGGAACAAAGGATTCGAGATCGGTAATATTGATAGTACTATATGCCTCGAAAAACCCAAGTTAAAGTATTTGATTCCTGAAATGCAATCAGTTTTGGCCAATGTGTTGTCAATAGATTCGGAGGATATTGCCATAAAAGCAACTACAACTGAAAAACTTGGGTTCGTGGGTACACAAGAGGGTATTGCTGCTTATGCCACCGTGTTGATACAAAAGGATTAAAGTGAAGATAGCATAGGACTATAAGCAGACCAAAGTGCCTTCATGGGTATAGGTCGGAATTACCTTTGTTATGTTCGATTGAAAGCAATATTCCAGGTCTTTGGTGGCACCTAATTTTTTTAGTCGCTTGAAGTGTTGCCCTTGGGATGCCAAAGCATGTAAATTATTTTTATTTTGCTCATATAAATGAGCCATGGCGATAGCTGCATCACTCAGGTCTGTATCGACGAGACCTTGTAGCTGGTGTGCTATTTTTCCTGCACAAAGTGAATCCTCCAGCGTGAATAGATTGTTCGACCCGGAAGCTACGATGACCACTTCTTCCTGTTTTTTTACTGCTTCAATGATGGCTTGGTCATTTAAGAATGAGCCAATTAAGAGTTGGGAGGCACTTCGGGAGTTTATAATAGCTCGTGTACCATTGGTGGTTGTAATGATCAATGTTTTATCTTTTATGATTTCGGGTGGGTAAGAAAAGGGGGAGTTTCCGAAATCAAATCCTTCAATGGGTATCGCATTGCGTTCGCCACCCAGTATCACATTTTCTTTTCCTATTTTTTTTTGCAAAGCAAAGGCCTCTTCTGGGTATAAAACAGGTATGATTTGATGGGCTCCATTGGCTAATGCAGTAGTCATAACGGAGGTAGCCCTGAGTACATCTATTACAATTACGGTCTTTCCTTTTACTTTTTGAGGATATACCTCTTGGGCTGTTAGTATAATATCTAGTTTCATATGTTTATAATTTGTTTCTTAATGGTCATATGGAACTCGCCGTGATAATCATTCACCTGTGTGAGAGATCACTCTCATGGCTCGTTTCATATGTTTGTATCGTTGTGCTTGCTGTATTTGCTTAGCTTTTGGTAGGTGTTTTTAAATCTTATTTGTAGCAGAATACTTCCTGCCATTAAGCCAGTGAGGTATCCAATCCAGATGCCTACTGGACCTAAATTTAATATGAAGGCGCAGATATATGAAATGGGTAGTGCCCATATGATCCAGATAATAAATGCGATTACAGTAGGCATTTTTACATCTTCTAATCCTCGCAAGCTGCCTAGCCAAACCACCTGTAAACCATCGAATAACTGAAAAATACCAGCTACAACCAACAGCTTGGATGCAATGGAAATCACATTTGGATCAGCCACAAATAGGGTGGGTAAAAAGTTGCGTAATGAAATAAAGAGAATGGCTGTAAAGACCATAAATATGATCACCTTATGTATAATGGCATAGGCCGCATGCTTTAAGTGATTCCATTCTCCTGCTCCTAGATAATTGCTTACCTTGATGGTGGCTGCAGACGCTAAACCGGTGGACATCATGTAGGTGACGCTGGCTATGGATATTGCAATTTGATGGGCTGCTATGGCTTTTTCACTGATCCATCCCATCATGATGGCGCCCATGCTAAAAGCAAAGACCTCAATGACCATTTGTCCTCCAATGGACAGTCCTGTTTTTATAATGGAGAAAACTTCTTGTATGTGAACTTTTGATTTTATAAAGGCTTTTTTGTAACCCTTAAAAAAGGGTAGGTACATAAATGCTGCCACAAAAAGTAAGGGCATAATAATTCTTGAAATAAGTGTGGCCCAACCAGCACCATCAATGCCTAGCTGGGGAAATCCTCCCTTGCCAAAAATTAATAGGTAGTTAAGCCTTAGGTTAATGATGTTGGCAGCAAGGGTGATGATCATGGCAATTCTGGTATTTGCAATTCCTTCGGTAAATTGTTTGAATACCATAAAAATACTGAAGGGAAGAATAGATGAAACCAGAATTAAATAGTATGAGTTGGCCGTTTGTATCACAGCTTCGTCTTGTCCCATATAGGGCATGACGAAGGAAATACCATACATAACAAGTATCTGTAGTAATGCAAAAATAAGGTTTGCAGCTAAACCTTGTTTTAACCAATAACCGCATTGGGTTGAGTTGGCTGCACCGTGTGCTTTTCCTATTAATGGGGTAATGGCAATGGATAAACCAATATTGACCACCAGTCCAATGATAAAGATGCTATTGGCAAAGGATACCGCAGCCAACTCGGTTGATCCCAGCTGTCCTACCATAATAGTGTCAGCCAAGCCAACTACCATTTGTCCGGCTTGTGATAATACCACAGGCAAAGCCAGTTTTAAATTAGGCCAATAGTGGGGTGAGTATTTTCGGTAAAAGGATTTGTTTAAATATTTTAGCATCATACATTTAAAAGGCCAAATAAAAATCTTTTGTTAAGATTTTATATTCTTCTGAATATTGGTGTCTTCCGAACATTTCTATAATAAGTTCATTTTGTACTAATTGTTTGTGCATAAATGAAAATTCCAGTATCACTCTTTTGGGCGCTTTACTTGGGGTTGGTTTAACTCTTAATATGTTGTTTAAAATAAGTTTATGATAGCTGGCCAGCTGATGTATGCTTTCCATCTCATCGGCTGGCAAAATTACACAAAATCTTCCTGTTTTCGACAGGTTTTTAATCACTCCTTGTATTAACTCGTGATAGCTTAAACTATCGGTATGTCGAGCCTGTGCTTTTTTTTGACATTGATTTTTTAATGCATGGTTGAAATAGGGAGGATTGCTGACAATGAGATCGTATTTTAGCTTGGGTTGATACGATTGTAGATTGCCATGAATGGCTTTTAATCGTTTTTTCCAAGCCGATTGCTGAAAGTTAATGAGGGCTTGCTGATAAGCTTGGTCATCTATGTCAATGGCATCAATGATGGCATGGTGGTTTCTTTGTGCCAGCATTAAGGCAATAAGGCCTGTTCCTGTTCCGATATCTAATATGTGTTTTGCTCCTTCAACAGGAGCCCAAGCGCCCAGTAAAACACCATCGGTACCCACTTTCATGGCGGCCAAATGCTGATTTACGGTAAAATGTTTAAAAGTAAAGTAGTTGTTGGCCATTGTTAAAATTTTTCAAAGACACCTAATCCAAATAGTGCATAATCGTACTTAATAGGGTCGGTGGTATCGAACTTTCGTAAATTATTGGTGATTTCTTCCACCGCTTTCCAGTCGCTTTGTTTTCGGGTTAATAGATTTAGTTTTCTTCCTACATTGCCGGTATGTACGTCCAATGGCAGCATTAGATGTGCGCTATTTATTTTTTTCCAGAGTCCAAAATCCACCTTCATCTTATCTTGCCTGACCATCCATCTAAGATACATGCAAATGCGTTTGGCAGATGAGCCCTTAAGTACATTAGCTACATGTTTGGCGGTTCGTTGGGGGTCTTGAAATGATATGAATATCTTTCGAAAGTGAGCAATGGATTCTTGAATGTTTTGGTTGGGCAGATAGCCATCGGTGAAAACAGTCTCTAGTCCTCCATGGTTTAAGTAGATGTTGCGTAAGGCTTTTAGAAAATACCGCAAGTCTGCACCATTAAAAGTACGGTATACCGGACCGTCGGGGATGGACTCCACATCACCATCTATTACAAAATTGAAGGGTTCGTGCTGTAGTTTGTCTACTATTCGATGGCCGGCTTTAAGAATGGCCTGTCGTTGTCCCCACGAAATGGTAGCGGCGATAAAACCAGCTATCTCAATGTCTTCTTTTTGTGTAAAAAGTTTAGGTATGGATATGGGGTCGGAGGCGATGAATGAGGGCGCATTATATTGTAGTACTTTTTCGTCTAAAAAAGTTTTAAGTTCTTGGTGCTTCATCCGTAGTTATAGTACAAATCCATCTTTCATTTTAATTTCTCGATCGCTCAGGTGAGCCAGGTGAAGGTCGTGGGTTACGATCACAAATGTTTGTTTAAATTCGTCTCTCAACTGAAAAAATAGTTTGTGTAGTTCTTCTTGGTTTTGAGAATCTAAGCTTCCGGTTGGCTCATCAGCAAAAACGACAGCTGGATTATTGATGAGCGCGCGGGCGATGGCCACTCTTTGTTTTTCTCCCCCGCTGAGCTCTGCAGGTTTATGTGTTTCTCTGTTATTAAGCTGTAAAAAAGATAGAAGGTAGCGTGCTTTTTCTTCACTTTTGGCTTTGTTTTTTCCTGCAATCAGTGCGGGTAGTGTGATATTCTCAATGGCATTAAACTCCGGTAAAAGTTGGTGGAATTGAAAGACAAATCCAATGTTCTCATTTCTGAATTGAGCCAGTTCTTTTTCAGACAAATCGCGGATGGAGGTATTGTTAATGATCACATCGCCGGCGTTGGGTTTATCCAAGGTGCCCAGGATCTGCAAAAGGGTGGTTTTTCCGGCACCGCTGGGGCCTACAATGGATACTACTTCACCACTATTAATATCTAGGTCAATGCCTTTTAAAACTTGCAGATCACCAAATTGTTTTTTTATGCCTCTTGCTGAAATCATTTGCGTTGTTTGTTAGGTAAAAAGTATAATCATATATAATATATAGGTGCATATCATAATGAGGCCTTCCCATCTTGTGATGATGCTTCGCTTCATGGGCAGTAATGTTAAGAGTAGTAATATTGCCACTCCTATCATCCACCATATATCTACCGATATGAGTTCTTGAGAAACACCAATGGGCTTGAGTATGGATGTTATACCTAAGATAGCCAATATGTTAAAAATATTAGATCCGATGATATTGCCGATGGAAATAGCGGTTTCTTTTTTTAAGGCGGCTATGATAGATGTAGCTAGTTCTGGTACACTGGTGCCAAAAGCGACCACTGAAATACCAATGACGCGTTCACTAATATTAAACCCTTTGGCTATTTCAATCACACCTTTTACCAGCAATTCAGATCCGAAATAGAGACCTATGGCAGCGATAGACAGTAATCCAATAGCGGATATCATTTTCATGTCAGGAGCCAGGATGATCTCTCCCGATCTACCCATCTTCTGGCGTGATTTATATACCGAATAGAACAAATACAGGGAAATAAAAACCATAAACAGGATGCCTTCGTACAGTTCTAGTTTGTGATTTTGCACAAACAATAGAAACAGGAGGGAGGCGATGAGCATGATAAGCCAATCAAAGAAAACAGAGCTGTCTTTTTTAACACTAATGGGCATGATTAGCGCTACCATGCCGAGTACCAATGCTATATTGGCAATGTTAGATCCGATGACATTCCCAACAGAGATGTCAGGTACACCATCAAATACGGCGTTAAGACTGACGATTAGTTCCGGAGCTGATGTGCCAAAAGCAACTACCGTGATACCTGCCACTAAGGTGGATATTTTGAAATGTCTGGCAATTTGAACGCTGGCTTTCACCAACCAGTTGCCACTAAAAAAAAGCAGGACAAATCCTGCTAGTACCATTAAAAATGCCATCTTATTTTTTCTTGTCTATTTGGTTTGCTTCGAATTGGTTTTCTTGGGACGTGGCTGCGCCATACTTTTAATATCTGATTTAGCTTCTGGTTCGGGGCTATTTTCTTCCAGTGTATGAGCTGCTTCCGGGGTGCTATTTTCCTCTTCATCTATCTCCTCGTAGGGATCATAGTCCTTGGTTTCTGAAATAGTATCACCTATCTCATGGATGTGATGGTTGATATCCCTTTTGCTTTCTTCCAGGTCTTGTTTAAACTCGTCGGCCCCTTCTCTAAACTCACGTTTAATATCATCGGTTGCTCTGCGGAATTCATTCATACCTTTACCTAGCATTCGGGCTAGCTCAGGAATCTTATTGGCGCCAAACAATACCAATACCGCAACCAACACGATAAAAATTTCTCCTCCTCCAAATGAAAACAAAGCAAAATACATATTTTTATTTTTTTGTGTATTTAATTAGCCCAAAGATAATAAAAACAAAACACCCTTTAAACATAAAGGTTTAAAGGGTGCAAGTATTATAAGTTAATGGAAGCTTATTTCTTAGCTTTCAGGTTCTTTTTATTTCTAGCGTCAATAACAGAAAAAGCAACAGGAGTTGCGATGAACAATGAAGAGTAGGTACCAACAACAACACCTAGCATCAATGCAAAAACAAAACCTTGAATTACTTCACCTCCAAATAAGAAGATCACCAATAATACTACAAAAGTAGTTAACGATGTATTGATGGTACGACTAATTGTGGAGTTAAGAGCTGAATCGACTACTTCTACCTTATCGCGTTTAGGATGCAATCCTAAATATTCTCTGATACGGTCAAATACAACCACGGTATCATTGATTGAGTATCCAATTACCGTCAATATGGCCGCAATAAAGGCCTGGTCAATTTCAAGACTAAATGGTACGATGCTGTATAGCATAGAGAATACGCCCAGTACAACAATCACATCATGCATCAAGGCAATCAAGGCTCCTAAGCCATATTCCCAGTTGCGGAAACGGATAAGTATATATAAGAAGATTACAAGAAGTGAGAATGCAATTGCACTATATGCTTTTGTTTTAATATCAGTAGCAATGGTTGGTCCCACCTTTTGTGAACTCATACGGTAATCATTGATGAACGCTTCAAAAGTTACATCGGCGCCTAAAGTAGTTTTTAATCCATTAAAGAGTTTTTCTTCGATGGTATTGTCTACTTCCGTTCCATTCTCTTCAATCATAAAGTTAGTAGCAATTCTTACTTGATTTTCACCACCAAAAGTTTTTACTTCAACGTGAGCTCCTTCAAATTCTACTGCCAATGACTTTTGAATATCTGATGCAGAAACATTTTCATCAAAGCGAACCACATAAGTACGTCCTCCAGAGAAGTCGATACCTAATTTGAGTCCATGCATAGCTAGTGAGGCAATACTAGCCAGAATAACAACTCCGGAAATAACAAAGAATGCTTTCTTTTTCTCCAAGAATTTAACTTTGGTATTCTTCATGAATCCATTGGTTAGCTTGGTGCCGAATTTAACGTCAATCTTTTTACCCAATAACCATTCATAGGTTAAGCGCGTGATAAAGATGGCCGAGAAGAAGGATGTAGCAATACCAATCATTAGTGTAGTTGCAAAACCTTTAATTGGGCCTGTACCAAAAATAAATAGAATGATACCTGTTAAAAAGGTGGTTATGTTGGAGTCAATAATTGCTGAGAATGCGTTTTTATAACCATCTGTGATTGCCAGACGAACACCCTTACCAGCCGACATTTCCTCACGGATACGTTCGTAAATAAGTACGTTGGCATCTACCGACATACCAATGGTTAGTACAATACCTGCTATACCTGGTAGTGTCAACACCGCACCAAAGGAGGCTAGCACACCCATGATGAAGAACATGTTCGCCAATAGCGCAAGGTCAGATACCAATCCGGCTTTGAAACCATAGAAGAAAATCATGTATAATAACACGGCAAGGAATGCCCATAGGAACGATGAAAGGCCGGAACTAACAGCCTCAGCTCCCAAAGAAGGTCCTACTACAGTATCCTCTACAATACGCGCTGGTGCAGGAAGTTTACCTGATTTTAATATGTTGGCAAGGTCTTTTGCTTCTTCGGGAGTGAAGTTTCCGGTTATGGAACTTCTACCACCTTTAATTTCTACGTTTACGGTAGGGTAACTATATACGTAACCATCTAAAACAATAGCTATTGATTTGCCTATGTTTTCTTTGGTAAGTCGAGCCCATACGTTGGCACCTTCGGTGTTCATACCCATGCTGATTTCATAGTCTCCGCGTTGCCCTGTTTCGGCACGAGCACTGGTCACCACATCGCCTTCCAAAGGAGGACGGCCGTCTTGACTTGATACCTTTATTGCTAAGAGCTCATAAATCTCCTCTTTGCTGGTTGTTCCGTCGGCTAGTTTTCTTTTAGGAAGTGGTTTTACTCCCCACATAAATTTCACATTCTTTGGAAATAAAGCACGTACGTGTTCGTTTTGTAAGTAGGCATTTACCTTTGATGTATCTTTGGCCAAGGAATAACCAACAAGTGGTCCTTGTTGACGTTGATTGGGCGTAAGAACGCTAAAAAGTGACCTGCTCATCTCTTGAGCAGCCAATGAGTCAACTTGAGTGCTGTCAGCATCCAACTGGCTCAATAGATCGCTGGTAGTATCTTCTGCAGGTTTAACAGCCTCTGTTTCCTGTGGTGTTGAACTTACTTGGTTTGCTTTTTCCAGTTCAGCCTTTGCTGTTTCTATTTCAATGACTTTTTGATTGGCATTAATCAAGTTCTGAACCAATTCACTAATTTCATAGGTCTGCCAGAATTCCAGACTTGCTGTTCCTTGTAATAGTTTACGAACCCTTTGAGGATCCTTAACTCCGGGAAGCTCAACCAACACACGACCTGCTTTTTCAAGTTGTTGTATGTTAGGTTGTGTTACACCAAAACGGTCAATACGTGTGCGTAGAATATTAAAGGCATTGTCGATAGCACTGGACGCTTCTTCTCTGATCACCTTGATAACATCTTCATTGGAAGTGTTATAGTCGATCCTGCCCTTTAGTTCAACAGTGTTGAAGATGGCTGCTAATCGTGCTTCGCTATCTAACTCTTTAAACGCACTATAAAATAGTGTGATAAAATCTTGCGATGTTGTTTTTTCCTTTTGTTCAGCTATTTGTAAAGCCTCGTTAAATGTAGGGTCTGTGTTGTAATTGGAAAGGGCTTTTAGGATATCGGCCACTTTTACCTCAAGGATAAGGTTCATACCCCCTTTAAGGTCAAGACCAAAGTTGATTTCCTTTTCTTTACACTCTTTGTAAGTGTATTTCCTTAATCCTAAGAAATTGTATACTGGTTCGTTAGCAATTGAATCCAGATAATTGATTTCTGCTTGCGGATCGCCCAATGCAATTTCTTTTGCCTCATTTTCCACCTGTCTGGTTTGATAGGTAAATATCAACTGATATAAGCTTACCAAAGCCAGAAGGATGGCAAAAACCCTGATTGCTCCTTTGTTTTGCATCTGTACTTAAGATTTATTTGTATTGTAGTATTAAATTTGATTCTATTCACTAGAATTGCGCAAATATATTGTTTTTTTTTAGAAATACCTCCTGATATATTATAAGCCTATTTATTTAGATTTGATTTGTTCTAAATTAATGGAGAATATATGTTCGTCAGCATGCCTGATGCTAATAGATGGATGCATACCTTCTTTATGATTCCATATCTACCGGACTTGCGTGAACGTTTTTGCTCGAATGTGCCAGCACAAGTACAAAGCACATGACCCAGACCATGAGTGATGTTACCATCATAAAGAATAATGGCATGCGGCTATAGTAGGCAAAGCCATTGAGCCATAGTGTAACCACAAAAAAGGATACGGGTATAGCAAGGAGAATGCCAGGTAGTATATATTGACTGATTGACATAAATAGTTCCCATAATATCTGTTTAGGATAGGCGCCTATCATTTTTCTTGTTCTGAATTCTTTATCTTTCATTTCGCATATATATACCGAGAAAGCCCTGAGTCCCAACCAAGCTACCAACATTGATAAAAGCATAAAGACCAGTGATATTTTTAAAACAAGGGTTTCTTCTTTCAGGTTATCGGATAATACACTGTTGAGCATTTTATACTCAAAGGGGTCGTTATCTGTAAATTTGTTCCATTGTAAGTTTATTTGTTGAATGACCTGTTTTATGTCTTCTTTGGCATTTACCTTGATAAGAAGATTGTCGTAATAATCATTTTTAGAAAAATTTTTTAGCACCAATGGTCTGATGGGGAATTGAACGGGTTCAAAATGAAAGTTTTTCACCACTCCTTTAATGGATGATTCATGGGGATCATTGCTGATTATTGTCATCCGCTGCCCCAGGGGCTTGTTCATATGCAAAAACTCCTGTGCCTTTTTGTTGATGACAAGTTCAGAAGTATGGTTATCTGTGTTATACCATATGGAACCGGCTTCTAGTTTGATGTCGAGAGTTTTAAAGAAGTCTTTTTCAACGTAATTTAGAGGGATTAATACAAGTTTATCGCCGTTTTTGCTCGTGTATCTAATGGAATTAAGAGAAGCTTTTTTGCCGGGTAACACCGCACATGCCGATACTTCTTGTACCTTGGGGATGGATTTGATTTGTTCTTTAAATTGGTCGAATTTTTTACCGATGGAATATCCTCGTTCTACCACTACAATGTTGTTGCTGTCGAAGCCCAGGTCTTTCTTTTTCAAGTATTGAATTTGCCATATCATTGACAAACAAAGAATAATCAGGAAGGTTGTGACAGTCATTTGAGCTGCAGCCAAAGCGCCGCGTACTATTACGCCCTTTTTTTTGGGTTTAAATCCATCTTTAAAAATAGAGGCTTCCTTTAGTCGAGAGAAGGAAATAGCTGGATAAATACCCGAAAGAATACCTATGAAAAACGTGAGTAAGATGACGTATAGCAGATCGATACGCCCTTCTCGCCAATTTAAGCTTAAGTGTAGTTTGAATAAGGAATTAAATGCCGGTAACAATAGTTCCACCATGACTAAGCCCATAAACAGGGCTACAAAACTATATGTAATGGCCTCTACCATAAATTGCGTCATAAGCGATTTGCGGTTGACTCCCACTAATTTGCGAACGCCTATTTCTTTGATGCGTATGGAGGCTCTGGCAGTTGTTAAATTCATGAAATTGATACAAGTGATCAGTAACACAAATATGGCCAGTGATAGAAATAAAGCAACGTAGATGAATTTGGAATTGGCTTCTAACTCATCGTCTAGATTAGAGTGTAAATGGATGCTTTCTATGGGCTGGAGGTGGAAAGAAAGCGACCTGATTGTATGTACAATGCTGTCGTTCTTTTCCATGTGATCGGCCACCTGTTGCTGTACCTTCTTGTGCAGTTCTTTTTGTATCTGTTGCTCGAGCGTGTTAATGTCTTGGTTTTTGCGGATCACAAAGTAGGTGTACCAATTTATTCTTAACCAATTGGGCTGTTCCTGCTGGTAGCCTTCGTTTTGTGCTTGGTATAGTTGCTTGATAGATTGCTGAGAGGCTATAAAATCGAAATGAAAATGGGAGTTGGCGGGTTGTGGCCTGCAAACGCCTGATACGTAAAATTGCAAACCATTGTCAAGTTTTAATAGCTTACCTATGGGGTCTTCATTTCCAAAATATTTTTTGGCAATGGGAGTGGTGATAATGATGTCATCGTCTTCGTTTAAAAGGTTTTGGGTGTCTCCTTTTATAATAGGAATGTTAAACACAGAAAAGAAACCTGTGTCTGCGTAAAAAAAATTGTCTTCGTTAAATTTTTTTTCCTTGTAGGAGACCAATTTGTTGGTTCCCCTTACTAATTTTACAGCGCTTTCTATTGCTGGAAATTCCTCCCGAAGAAATCCGGATAGCGGCTCAGGTGTCATGGCATTGCTAAAGGGATTTCCTCCAATATTACCCTTTGTAATTACCCTGTATGTTCGGTTGTTTGATGTGTATGTTTTGTCGTAGGTGAGTTCGTAACGAACATACATTAATACAAGTATGCTGATGGTGATGCCAATGGACAAGCCCATTACATTTAAAATAGCATCTGATCGGTTCTTGAAAAGTGATCGAATGGCTACTTTTATATAGTTGATGATTAGTTCCATTCTTGTTTTATTACATTGTCCAACAGCAAATGTCCATCGAATAACTGAACGAGTTTTTGGGCTCTTCCTATGATTGATTTTGCATGCGTGAATAGGATGAGTGCTGTGCCATTGTCATTAATTTTTCCCAATACATCTAAAATTTCACTGCCGTCTGCTGAGTTGAGATCTCCTGTAGGCTCATCGGCAAAAATCACGGATGGACGAATCACCATGGCTCTTGCTATGGCCACCTTTTGTTGTTCTAATGCCGATAGTTCATGGGGATAGTTCTTTTTTCGGTGCAATAAGTTCATCTCACCGAGCAATATTTTAACCCGTTCTGTTCGTGCTCTCTTTTTTATCTTTTGGTATAAAAGAGGTAATTCAATGTTTTCGGAAACGGTTAGTTCATCTATTAGATTGGCTTCCTTAAATACATAACCAATCTCTTGCCTGCGTAAGGCTAATCTTTCTTTGTCACTTAGGTGGCAAATGTCCTGCCCCTTAAAATGAAGACTCCCTTTGGTGGGTTTGTCTAAAAAACCTAAAATATTTAGTAGTGTTGTTTTTCCTGATCCGGACGGACCTAGCACCATCAAGTACTCTCCGGCATTAATCTCTATGTTGATATTGCTTAATACCGTCGTCGTAATTTGTCCTTTTCTATATTCTTTTGATATTTCTATCGCTTGTAACATAAATTATTTCATATAAGTGTACGGTTTCGATACAGTATCTGTTCGATATCGTACGGTGTGCGAACGTAAAAAGGCATCTTTATGCATTAAATATGAACTTAATTTTACGATGCTTATTGTTCTATCTGACTGTGTATGTGGTTATTGAATGCTGGCCCCAACTTTTATTTCATGCAACAATCTAACTATTTAATTAATTATTCGTATCATTTTTTATGCCAGCAGTGTTAAGGGCTTATAATCAAGTATATTACACCTTCGGCATTCTTTTTGAGTCCGAATGATGCATTAGGACTTCCTAATGTATTTTTCAGGCTGAATTCATGGCGTTGAATAAAAAGCGTACGATTTTGAACATTTAGCTGAAAATATATATCTTTATGAGAACCAAAACTAAAAATTGATGCAAAAGAAAAACGGAAGAATTTTAGCTGTAGATGACAATGAGGATATACTGTTTGCATTAAAATTGCTACTTAAATCACATGTCGAAGTTGTTAAAACGGAGAGTAATCCTGCTAATATTGAGAATATCCTGAAGAGCGAAACTTTTGATGTGATTCTTCTGGATATGAATTTCACCAAGGATGCCATTAGTGGTCAGGAAGGCTTTCAGTATCTTCAAAAAATATTAGATATCGATCCAGCTGCTGTAGTATTGTTTATTACTGCTTATGGAGATGTTGAAAAATCAGTGAAAGCTATTAAAGCAGGAGCCACAGACTTTATTTTAAAACCTTGGCAGAATGAGAAAATATTGGCCACCATATCATCGGCGGTGAAACTCCGACAATCACGTAATGAGGTTCACGACTTAAAAGAGAAGCAACATGAGATGCAAAGTATAATGGATCAGCCATTTGCTGATTTTATTGGAGTGTCTCCTGCTATGCAAAAGGTTTTTAATACAATTAAAAAAGTGGCGCAAACGGATGCTAATGTGCTTATATTAGGAGAGAATGGCACGGGTAAGGAATTGGTGGCCAGGGCACTGCATAGGAATTCTGTAAGAAATAAGGAGGCTTTTATCAGTGTGGATCTGGGGGCCTTGAGTGAGACGCTTTTTGAAAGTGAGCTGTTTGGACATGTTAAAGGTGCATTTACTGATGCAAAGGCTGATCGACCCGGACGTTTTGAGTTGGCTGAGCAAGGAACCATTTTTTTGGATGAGATAGGAAATCTTTCTTTACCTTTTCAGGCTAAGTTATTGACCGTTCTGGAACGAAGAGAGGTAACACGTGTAGGTGCTAATAAACCAAAGCCTATTGATATCAGATTGATTAGTGCTACCAATATGCCATTAAAAGATATGGCCGGTCAGGATGAGTTTAGGATGGACTTACTTTATCGCTTAAATACAGTGGAGATTGAGTTGCCGCCATTGCGCGAGAGACCAGAAGATATTCCGGTATTGGCAGAACATTTTTTGAATATATTTTCTAAAAAATATAAGAAAACAGCCCGTGTAGGTAAAAGTGCATTGAATAAAATGCTGCATTATCAATGGCCGGGCAATGTGAGAGAGTTTCAGCACGTATTGGAGAGGGCTGTTATATTGAGTGAAGGACCGGTATTGAGTGAAGATGATTTGCAGTTGAGTCCTCCTAAGTCTTCTTCGGACGGTATTGAGCTGGCTTCGTATAACCTGGATGAAGTAGAACGTTCTATTATTGAAAAGGTACTACGTATGAACAGTGGGAATATTTCTAAGGCTGCATCAGAACTGGGTCTCACACGAACATCGCTTTACAGAAGAATGGAGAAGTATGGTTTATAAAAATTTCAGGGTAAATTTTGTCATAAGAACAGTGGTGTTGACGGCATCGATTTTTTTGTTGTTCTACCTTATCTATAATACAGATCTTACCATGACCTTGTTTTTGATTGGTGGATTTATTGGGATTCAGATTTTTGCTTTTATCCATTATATAGATAGAACCAATCGCATTTTAAATAATTTTTTGGAATCGATCCGTTATTCTGATTTTACCAGAACGTTTCATGTGGAAGGGGAGGGGTCGTCCTTTGAAAAATTAAAGAATTCTTTTAATGAGGTAATTAAGGACTTTCAGGAAGTGAGGGCCGAGAAGGAGGAGAATTTTTATTACTTACAAACCGTTATTCAGCATATTGGTATAGCCCTGATTGCTTTTCAAAAAGACGGGAAAGTGGAGCTGATTAATAATGCTACCAAAAAATTGTTTCAGGTACGTAACCTAAGCAATGTGCAAGCTTTAAATAGTTTTAGTCAGGAGATGGTGGAGAAACTGTTTAGTATTAAGCATGGAGAGAATACCTTGATTAAAGTACAGGAGAAAGATAATCTGCTTCAGTTGGTGATATATGCCACGGAGTTTAGAATTCACAATCGTACCATTACGCTGGTTTCGATTAAGAACATTCAACAAGAACTGGAAGAAAAAGAAATGGAGTCGTGGCAGAAACTCATACGTGTGCTTACTCACGAAATAATGAATTCCATCACACCTATTTCTTCTTTGTCGTCTACCGTAACATTGATTATAAAAGATCTTATGGAGAATCTTCGTGCGCAAGGTGTTGGGACGGATGAGGTCGATACTCTGGAAGAAGTGGAAACTGCTTTGAAAACCATACATAAGCGAACGGATGGTCTGCTTCATTTTGTGAATACTTATCGGAATTTAACCAAAATACCGAATCCAAATTTTTCCATTTTTAGGGTGCGACAATTGTTTAGTAATATTAATCATCTTTTTGAGGAGGAAATAAAAAGTAAGAATATACGGTGTGATATAAGAATTGAGCCTGAATCTATGGAGTTATCTGCGGATGAACATTTGATTGAACAGGTCATCATTAATCTAGTAAAGAATGCGATTCATGCTGTGACAGGAAGAGAAGATGCTTGTATCCGACTTAATGCTTATATGAATAGTCGAGGCCGTATTGTGATGCAGGTAGTGGATAATGGACCGGGAATTTTACCCAATGTTTTGGATCGGGTTTTTATCCCGTTTTTCACCACCAAGCCGCAGGGTTCCGGGATAGGGCTGAGTTTGTCTCGCCAAATATTAAGGTTGCATGGCGGAACGATTAATGCCTATTCGGAACCCGAAAAAGAAACAAAGTTTACCCTAACTTTTTAATTATACTTAATACAATTTTACGATGGGGTGATGTTTTGCATGCGGTTAAACATCACTGCTAGGTGGGCGTATAATGAGGTGTCCTGTATTACAACATTTTCATCCAAGTGAATACGGATGGGAGTAAAATTCCAAATACCCTTGATGCCCCCGGTAGCCATAGTTTGAGCTACATTTTGTGCAAATTCTGCGGGGACAGTCAGTATGCCTACTTTTACATTTCGATCCTGCATTTTTTCAAATTCATCCATATGGTAAATGGGTACTCCTTCAATCTCCCTGCCTATGATTTTAGGATCCACGTCAAAGGCAGCTACTATTCTTAATCCGTATTGCTCTAATCCGTGGTCATGAAGTAATGCGTTGCCAAGGCTGCCCGCACCAAATAAGTAAGCCTCGTCTAAAGAACGGAAACCTAAAAAATCTTCTAATACATCTATTAGGGTGTTTACTTCATATCCCACTCTTGTTTTGCCAACAATGCTGGTATAGGATAAATCTTTTGTTACCTGTGTCGGATCAACCCCCATATCTCTGGCTATATGGGTTGATGATACAAATTCCTGATTTCTTCTTTTGGCAAGTTTTAGATAAGCCAAATAAACAGGTAACCTGCGTAACGATGGTTCTGGTACTAATCCTTCTTTTTTTCTGCCTACTACTGCCATTGTATGTATGATGCTTGCTTTTTACTAACTTGTTTATGGTGATTTAACTTGTGGGTTTAACCTTCAAATTCAAGTTTCAAAAGTAGGTAAGTTTTCTATTAAAGAAAATGTTGTATAATATAAAAATATATTCTTGGGCTCAAAAATATATATTTAAAAGCGTTCTGCATAGTGGTTTAAATATTTTTGGGACTCTTGAATAATTCATTGTGTGTACCCTATTAATAGCGGTCTCTGGTATGTATCATTTATTGTGAGGCTAGAAGTTGTGCTTTTTGGCATGTGGTTTGACTATCATTTTGTCGAAATCAAAACAGTATGTTATGGGAGATTTTACAAAAGCAGAGAAAATTGCTGTGAGATATTTGGTAGAGTGGGGTCAATATGGAGATGTGGAATTTCCGGACTCTATAGTGATGTCTTATTTTAATTTACTTGCGGGGACTGAAAAGGAACAGCGGGAAGCGGTGAGGAATTTGTGTGGACACGTAAGGTGTTTGCTGGGGGAAGAGAAGTCGAAGGAAGTGGAGAAGGAACTGCTCTCCTGTATCGTGTAGAAGTGTTTTGAGAATGTAATTATTTTCGGTCGGACTAGGGGCATCGTTTTATGAAATTTTATACCTGATATATTAGCGCTCTATTCAGACCCAGGGTTCGTAATTGACCTTGGTTATCATTTACCACTCCTTGGGTTATCGATTACCCTGTTCGTTTTCATATGCCCCGTATATCCATTTGGTTTTACAGCTCCTTAAGGTTTGTTCGTTCATTTATATTTGTTTTTAGATAATTGTAAATTGTTAACCTGAAAAAATATGATGAAGCGAATTAAATCTATGGTATGCATGACCATGACCATGACAATGGTGTTGGTGTCATGTGTGAATACCGAAAGTAGTGATACAAAGGATGAATCTTCGAGTGATGTGGAGGTCACAGATGCGCAGATGGATAAGTTGGGTATTACCCATCGAAAATATTTGAGCGCTGCTTCCAAAAGAGCATTGCAATGGCCCGACTTGGGTAATGAATGGTATATTGAATTTGAGGTGTACGACTTGAAAGGTGATTTTGCTTATGAAGAGGGTGTTGTTAGACGTGATCCCAGTGCAATGATCAAAGAAAATGGAAAGTATTACGTTTGGTATACCAGAAGTACAGGAAAAACGGATGGCTTTGGTGGTGATATTGAAAAAGATAAGGTGTTCCCCTGGGATAGATGTGATATTTGGTATGCGACCTCCGAAGATGGAATCACATGGAAAGAAGAAGGCCCCGCTGTTTTAAGAGGTGAAAAAGGCGCTTATGATGACCGATCTGTTTTTACGGTGGAAATTATGAAGTGGGATGGAAAGTACTATTTGTGTTACCAAACAGTCAAGTCTCCTTACAATGTGCGTGTTAAAAATCAAGTTGGCCTGGCTTGGGCTGATAGTCCGGATGGACCTTGGATCAAATCTAAAGAGCCAATTCTTAGTCCTGCTGATAATGGTATCTGGGAGGGTGAAGAACAAAATAGATTTAAAGTGAAGAAGAAAGGTGATTTTGATAGTCATAAGGTTCACGACCCTTGTATTATTCCGTATAAAGGAAAATTCTATTTGTACTATAAAGGAGAGCAAATGGGTGAGGAGGTTACCTTTGGTGGACGTCAAATACGTCATGGTGTTGCGATTGCCGATAATCCGAAGGGACCGTATGTAAAGTCTCCCTATAACCCCATTAGTAATAGTGGACATGAAATATGTGTCTGGCCTTATAAAGGCGGTATTGCTTCTTTGATTACCACCGACGGGCCTGAGCGAAATACCATTCAATGGTCACCGGATGGTATTAACTTTGACATAAAAGCCGCCATTAAGGGAGCACCACATGCCATAGGTCTGAATAGAACGGCAGATAATGAAAAGGATCCAACAGAAGTGCTGCGTTGGGGATTAACGCATGAATACAAAACATATGATTGGCAGTATATAAGAGGTTTCCGTTCCAGAAAAGTAAAAAATCATACCGCAATTGGTGAAAAAGGTGAATAAGGGTAATGTAAACCAATAGTTGTATTGAAGGGCATTTTAGCTATTTCTGAGAGATAAGGCCACATCATTGTTTGTTTGCATGATGTGGCTTTTTTTTAGCCATTTTAATCCACTAATTTGGTTTCGAATACCCCCGCTGCTATGCTTAATTACCTGTACATTATATGGATAAAGAAGAATATTTATATATAAATTTTGTTTTCAAAAATAAAAGTGATTTATTTGTAATTCATATATAAACAATGGATTCATATATCAAATATAAATAAAAGAAAGACTGGTTTAATAAAGTCATGGATCATGAAACAAGCAAGAGTAATTACCTTAGAGAGGAAAAATAGAGTGGGTTATATTGTAATAAACAGACCCAAGGCCAACTGTTACGAGATCAACTTTCACAAGCAACTGATAGCTTGTTTAGAAGAGGCCAATGCAGATGACGAAATAAAAGTAATTGTTGTAAAAAGTGCATTGGAAAAATTCTTTTGTGCAGGTGCTGATATAAAGGTTTTTGAAGCAAATACAGTTGCTGAGAATAAAGTGATGGTGAAACATGCACAAATGGTAGCAGATAAATTATCAAACAGCCCTAAAGTAACTATAGCAGCCATTAATGGACACGCTCTAGGTGGAGGATTAGAGTTGGCCATGGCTTGTGATTTTCGGCTGGCATCAGAGGGTAAATATTTTATGGGTTTACCAGAAATTAAATTGGGCTTAATGCCCGGCAATGGAGGATCACAAAGGCTTATTCGGCTTATAGATAAAAGTAAAGCATTGGAATTACTCATGACAGGAGATCATATGGAGCCTCAGGAGGCATATGAAATTGGACTGGTGAATCATATCTATGGTAGGGATGAATTTTTAGAGCAAGTGGAAGCGTATGCCGAAAAATTGGCGAGGGGTCCTCTGCAAGCCCTGATAGCAGTAAAGAAGGCTGTTAATAAGGGCATTGAAATGACCTTGGAAGAAGGACTGAAACTGGAAGGGGAATTGGTAGAACCTCTTTATGATACTGAAGATGCGAAGGAGGGAAGCCTCGCTTTTGTGGAGAAAAGGGTGCCCAAATTCAAATAATCATATACCTTAAAAGTGGATATCAACTGATGACTAAGATCTAAAAAACATGGAAATCAAAAACTACAACTGCTACATCAATGGCGAATGGATTGAAAAAAGTAAAGGGGATAAAATAGAGGTGGAGAATCCGGCCACCGGAGAAATTTTTGCCACCATACATGTAAGTACCATTGAAGAAACACAACATGCTTTAGAAACGGCAGAAAAAGCGCAGTTTGCCTGGCAAATGCTTCCTGCCTATGAACGTGCACAGTGGCTGTACAAGATATGTGATAAGCTGGAGGAGGAAAAGGACTTATTTGCCAAGCTATTGGTAATGGAGCAAGGTAAGACCCTGGCAGAAGCTTATGGGGAGGTTGCTGATACTATCAGGTATATTTCCTACGCTGCCGAAGCGGGTAGGAGAATCCAAGGGGCTATCTTTCCTTCGGATGTTGCCAATGAGCAACTGTCTATTCATAAAGTTCCGTATGGTGTAACTGTAGGCCTGATGGCCTTTAATTATCCACTGGCTTTGATTGGTCGAAAAATAGGACCTGCACTTATTACAGGTAATACTATGGTCATTAAACCTTCTGAGCTTACGCCGCTGACGGCTTCTGAATTTTGTAGAATTATTCATGAGATAGGGTTTCCCAAGGGCGTCATTAATATGGTTGTGGGATACGGACATACGGTGGGGTCTCATTTGGTGGAGAGTCCCATCACTAGGTTGGTTTCGATGACAGGAAGTACCAGGGCTGGACAGGCTATCTATAAAGCTGCTTCGCAAAATGTGGCCGGTTTAGTGCTTGAACTGGGCGGAAAAGCACCATTTATGGTGATGGATGATGCCGAACTGGACAAAGCAGTGGACGCGGCTGTAATTTCTCGTTATGCTAATTGTGGCCAGGTATGCATATGTAACGAGATGGTTTTTGTGCATGAAAAAGTGGCTGATGAGTTTACTGATAAATTGATTGCACGTATCAAAAAAATAAGGGTGGGAGATCCTATGACCGATGTGGATATGGGACCTAGTTTAAGTGCTAGTGCACTGGATAGGATGGACGGTATTGTAAAAGAGAATATAGCACAGGGAGCTGAGCTGGTGTTAGGTGGGAAAAGGCCTGAAGGAGCCTTGTTTGAAAGAGGAAACTGGTATGAACCAACCGTTCTCACCAATGTTCAGCCGAACCATGCCACTATCCGAGAGGAAGTGTTTGGTCCTATATTGCCTATTGTTCGAGTTGCTGGATTTGAAGAAGCTAGGGATCTACTAAACAGCAGAGAAGACAGCCTATCGGCTTATTTGTATACCCAAAATCATAAAAACATAATGCGCTCTATTCAGGAGTTTCAAATTGGAACCATCTTTATTAATAAGCAAATCGTTGGTTATATTCAAGGCTTTCATTCGGGGCATAAAAAGTCAGGAATAGGCGGCGAAGATGGTATTTATGGAATTGAACAATACCTGCAAAAGAGAACTGTTTATATGGATTACGAGTGACCTTGTGGCTTGTGATGATAACGTTATACGAAGTGTTATACGGTGGGTAATTCGTCTGTAAAACTGCATTTTTTTACAGCAATCAAATTTAGAAAATATAACAAGTAATTATAAAATGATAATGCAATGCGAAAGATAACAACTATTACGAGATGCTTTCTGGTCGTATGGATGAGTATGTTTGTTTTAACAGCATGGTCTCAACCTAATACCACCTTTGCAAAGCAAGAAAGTAACCAACGGGTACGTGATTTAAGCGGAATGAAATGGCGCTTTAAAATGATGCTGCCCGGCGAAGGTGTAAAAAAAGGATTACATAAAATCCCTTCTGAAGATATTGAAACCTTGGTCTGGAATAATGCCCGGGTTCCAGGGGATGTATATACTGATTTATGGAAAGCTGGCGTAATAGAGGATCCCTATTTTGGGCGTAATAGCGTTAAAGCTCAATGGGTTCAGCAATATGAATGGTGGTACTCGCTTCAATTTGATGTGCAGAAAATTCCACAAGATGAAATTGTTGAGATACTTTTTGAGGGGGTGGACTATAGCTGTGAAGTATGGTTGAATGGTCACTATCTCGGCAAACATGAAGGTGTCTTCTCTAAGTTTTCATTTGATGTGACCAACTACCTTCGCACCCATCCTTGGGATGCCCAAAAAGGGAGGAATATGTTGATGGTAAAGTTAGATCCACCACCGCAAGTGAATGCTTTTGTGGCTGGTAAAAAAACGCCTTGGTTTGGTGATTATACCAGAGATCTTACTCCCATAGGTATTTGGCGTCCCGTTAAAATGGTGCGTACAGGAAAAGTGAGGTTTAAGGATGTGTATGCGCATCAGAAGCTAAATAAAAATGGTACGGCAAATGTAAACCTTGAGCTGGAAGTAGAAAATACCAGTGATCAAGCAAAAGAAATGACCTTTCAGGCTTCATTGAATGGTAAGAATTTTAAGATGAAGGAGATGAGGGTGGAGTTTACTCAGGTACTGAAGCCTGGTATTACGAAGGTTGAAAAAAACATTCATTTGGAAAAACCAGCGCTTTGGTGGCCTTGGGATTTGGGAGACCAAAATCTTTATGTGGCCAATGTTTCTATTCAAGAAGGAAATATTAACCATGATGTTCATGAAACGGTTTTTGGTATTCGTGAAGTAACTTCTAAATGGAACCCTGGTTTTAAAAAAGACGTGGATGTTACTTTTCCTCGCTCAACTTATATCAATGGTAAATTCCATTTTATTCGTTCTGCATGTTGGGGTGGTCCGCCGGATATTTTCGTAGGACGTACTTCTCCTGCCGAATATAAAGAGCTTATTCGTATGGCCAAAGAAATGAATATGAATAATATTCGTATTTTCGGATGGCATCCGCCAGAAATTCCAGAGTTTTATCAATACTGTGATGAGATGGGAATGACCGTTTGGCAGGATATGATTCCGCTGGGAACAGGTAATATTCCTACCGAAGAAGAAAATTTAGCTGAGATCTTTAATGAAGGTGTTAAAGTAGTGAAGGAACGCCGTAATCATCCGTCGTTGATTATGATGGAAGGAGGAGAAGAAATGTTGTTCCGTACACGTGATCCGCAATTTGGAAGGCAGTTCCTGGAACGATTGGGCGACTCCCTTCAGGCCTATGTAGATCTTCCCTATGTGCCAGATTCTCCAATGACTGACCCTGTGGCGCAAGAGGCTGGTTTTAAACCTAAAGAAGCTGTTCACGCCTTGCGTTATTTCTATGAGATGGGACGCTGGTTACACGAAGATTGGTATCAGACACATTGTGATGGCTATCCTATTGTGCCTGAGTTTGCGATTACCTCTATTCCTTCGGTGGAAAGCCTCAAGAAATTTATCCCGGAAAATGAAATGTGGCCTCCAGGATTGAGTTGGGGACATCATTGGGCAGACTTAACGCGCCTGCGTATGCAAAATTGGGATGTTTTTGGAAGCGAGATGAAAGGCTCACTGGAAGAGTTTGTGAATGCAACACAAGATGCTCAAGGTATTATCTTTCAAAATGGGATTGAACATTTTCGTCGTCATAAACCCAGCCTAAGTGGTATTGCTCTTTGTCACTATATTACCTATTGTCCGGATATGAAATGGGGCATCGTGGATAATTATCAAAAACCTAAAAATTCTTATTATTTTGTTCAGAAGGCTTATCAGCCCTTATTGGTCAACTTTGAATTTAAAAAACGTCGTTGGAATAACAAAGAGCCTTTTGTTGGGAATATATGGGTAATCAATGATTTATACCAGGAGTTTAAAGACTGTACAGTAAAATTTCAAATGAGAGATGATGCGGGAAAAGTGCTTTCGGAAAAGAAATTTGATCTTGCAGTGATACAAGAGAATAGCGCAAAATTATTTTTCCCTGTTCAAGAAAAAGTATTGAAATCGGTGAAAGAGAAATTCTTTGTTTATTTGGAGTTGACCAACAAAAAAGGAGAGGTAATTTCTAAAAATGATTACTTCTTTTTAATTGGTGACCAAGAAAAAGCCAGCGCTCGATTCAAAGAATGGAAAACAGAAAGGGTTAATCAGGAGAATATTCACGGCCGTTATGGTTCTTACTATCATTTCTTTGAAGAGTTTACTGAACAAAATGGAAAAAAATTAGAAAGCGAAACTCAAACTCCACGAGCTATTGGGTTTTAATTCGGTGAAGTTTTATTGGATGGATGCTTTGGGAGCATCCATCACTTATTCCCTTATTAAACGAGAAATATTAGATTCATATGAATAATATAAAACTTAAAGGAATTACCTGGAATCATAGTCGCGGTTTTACGTCTATTGTGGCATGTGCACAGCGTTTTTCTGAATTGAATCCAGGTGTGGAAATCTCCTGGGAGAAGCGCTCTTTACAGGCTTTTGCCGATGAACCCATAGATCAGCTTGCAGAGCGGTTCGATTTTTTAATTATCGATCATCCATGGACGGGTTTTGCTGCTCGTAGTAAGGTGATCATACCATTGAGCGATTATTTGCCGAGTAGTTATATGGAAGATCAGGCAGCCAATGCTGTAGGTAAATCATTTGAGAGCTACCATTTTAGTGGTAAACAATGGGCTTTACCTATTGATGCGGCTACTCCTGTGGCAGCTAGTCGACCTGACTTATTTGAAAGTGAAGGATGGAAATTACCTAAAACATGGGATGCGTTGGTTGAGCTGTCCAAAACAGGTAAGGTTGCCATTCCTGGTATACCACAGGATATCTTAATGAGCTTTTATATGCTGTGTTCTACATTGGGTGAGGATGTTTGTGTGTGTAAAGATTGCGTGGTGTCGGATAATGTGGGTATTAAAGCTTTGCAGATGCTCAGAGATTTGGGTGAGAATATAAAAGCTGAAAATTATGACTTCAACCCAATAAAAGTATATGAAAAAATGACATTAAGCGATGATTATCTTTATAGTCCTTTTGCTTATGGATATACGAACTATTCTCGTAGAGGATATGCTCGTAAATTGTTGAAGTTTCATGATATGGTAGCGCTGGATGGGCAGAAATTGATTACAACATTGGGTGGTACCGGCTTGGCTGTTTCTGCAAATTGTAAACATCGTGAGATGGCTGTTAAATTTGCTGAATATGCCGGTTCCTCGGATATTCAGAGAGGAATCTTTTTTACCAATGGAGGACAGCCAGGGCATAGGGCGGCCTGGTTGGATCAACAAAATAATGCGGATACCATGGATTTTTTTGTAGATACATTGCCGGCCTTGGATCGCTCTTTTCTTCGTCCTCGTTATTATGGACATATGTACTTTCAGGATAGAGCAGGGGCTCCTATTCGTGAGTATATGATGAAGGGAGGTGATGAAACAAAGCTTTTAGCTGGATTAAATGAATTATATTATCAGTCCTTGGAATTAGATAAGTCCTGAACGGCATAGCATGGTCAGACAAATACAGTGAAGGGACCGTGTTTGGTTGATGGGACTGTTTATGTTTTATAAGTAATGTACGAACAATGATGAAGGCAGATATAATGCGTATGTGATACTTGATCGTTTGCGTATAATGAGTTTAATATGTAGATGAATTTTTGCTTGCGATAGGTCTTGATTGACCTGTCGCATCTTTACTTTAATCCGAATGATGCATTAGAACTTCTTAATGGATTTTCTAATGCATTTTTCGGGTTTAATCTACGCACACTAAAATATATGAATTTACCATTAAAAGGAATAACAGTATTAGAGTTTGCTCAATTTATGGCGGGACCGTCAGCTGGTTTAAAGATGGCGGATCTGGGAGCAAGAGTCATTAAAATAGAACGCCCAGGAACAGGTGAGGCCGGTAGGCAAATAGCCATAAAAAATTTGTTTATTGATGAAAGTAGTATGGTTTTTCATACAGCCAATAGAAATAAACAGTCCTATGCAGCTAACTTGAAAGATCCGGCCGATCTGGATAAGGTGAAAAAACTTATTGCAAAGGCTGATGTGATGACCCATAACTTTCGTCCTGGCGTGATGGATAAAATTGGTTTAGATTATGATACAGTAGCTGCGATTAATCCAAAAATAGTGTATGGTGTGGTTTCGGGATATGGAGCCAAAGGACCATGGGCTAAAAAACCGGGCCAGGATTTGTTAATTCAATCCTTATCCGGCTTAGTTCATTTGAGTGGAAATGCCGATGATAATCCAACTCCAAGTGGCTTGGCAACATCAGATATTTTTACTGGTGTACACTTGGTACAGGGTATTTTGGCCGCACTTATTCAACGTAATAAAACAGGAAAAGGGGCCTTGGTTGAGGTCAGTTTGTTAGAGTCAACCTTAGATATTCAATTTGAGGTGATTACCACTTATTTAAACGATGGTAATAAATTGCCACAACGTGCTAAGAAGGGTAATGCACATGCTTATCTGGATGCTCCCTATGGGATCTATAAAACCAAAGATAGTTATATTGCAATTGCACTTATTTCGTTGGATGAATTGACAAAAGTAATGGGTGTTGAATTGCCCGAAGCATATGCAGATAAGGCAACCTGGTTTGTGAAACGTGATGAAATTATGGCTTTTCTTTCGCCGTATTTCGAAAAAGAAACGAATGCTCATTGGCTGGGTATTTTTGAAGGACTCGACTTGAGTTGTTCTGATATATATACTTATCGCGATTTATTTAATCATGAAGGATATCGCGTGTTGAAAATGGATCAGGAAGTGGAGACTTCGGATGGTATTACCATGAGAACCACGCGTTGTCCCATTCGAATAGATGGACAACGAAGCTTTCATCGAAAATCGGCTCCTAAACCTGGGGAAGATAATGTTTTAATAGAAAAAGAATTTGGTATTTAACCTACTATAGGTCGTTTATATTCTTAGCTCCCTATGTGGATAAGAATTACGTGCCGGTATTGACATCAAAAAAATGAATAATAAAATAAATAAACCATTGGAAGGGATATTGGTAATTGATTTTAGTCAATATCTTTCAGCACCTTCGGCCAGTTTGAGATTGGCGGATTTAGGTGCTTGCGTTATTAAAATAGAGCAGCCTAATACAGGAGATCGTTGTCGAAGTCTTTATTTTTCAAACTTGGTGATGAATGATGAATCGTCCATGTTTCATGCAATTAATAGAAATAAACTGAGTTATCAGGCTGATATGAAAAATCAGACGGAGAGGGAAAAGGTTTATAAGTTAATTCAACAGGCTGATGTTTTGATTCATAACTTTCGTCCCGGCGTAGTGGAACGTTTAGGTATCGATTATAATACCATTACTTCCATTCAGCCTGACATTGTGTATGCTGAGTTATCTGGTTATGGCAAAGAAGGAGTCTGGAAAGATAAACCAGGATTGGATTTATTGATACAGTCGATTTCGGGTTTGACGCAGCTCAATGGCAATGAGGGTGATGGACCTGTACCCATTGGTTTAGGGGTGGTTGATATATTGTCTGGAGCCCACCTGTGTCAGGGAATATTGGCTTGTTTATTCCGTAAAACTTCGGGAGGACAAGGAGGACGCGTCGAAGTAAGTATGTTGGAGTCGGCATTGGAATACCAATTTGAATCGGTAACCGCTTATTTTTGTGATGGAGGTGAGCCTACGGTACGTCCCAAGACAAATTCTGCGCATGCATATTTGGGCGCTCCATATGGGGTTTATCCTACTAATAATGGTTTTATTGCACTGGCTATGGGACAAATTCCGGTATTGGGAGAACTGTTGGGATGTCCGTCGTTGAAGAAGTATCCCCAGCCAGCTAGTTGGTTTACGCAACGGGATGAGATTAAGGAGATTCTGAGTGATCATCTAAAAACTAAAAATACACAAGACTGGCTGGACGTGCTTGAGCCTGCTGACATATGGTGTGCCGAAGTGATGGACTGGAAAACACTATTTGATACTGAAGCTTTTAAAATGTTAAACATGATTCAAGAGGTGACTATGCGCGATGGGTATCGCTTTAAAACAACACGTTGTCCTATTCAAATAAATGGAGAGTGGTTAACTTCTGAGTGTGGAACCCCAAAACTGGGTGAGAATACCGAAGAGATTAAAAAGAAGTTTTCTTTGTAAGAATGAGTCGTGTTTACGCGTACGATTGGCTAATCTGTTTTATGGATGGTTGAACACCTTTCGATTAGTAGCTTGATTATAAAACTCCTTGAAACCGAATGATGCATTAGAAAATATATTACAATTAATATTGTTGCCAATCAAGCTAGCTAACTTGTTTTAAGTTATTATAGGTGGCTGTGCCTCGTCTTAACATGGTCTTGATTGATTGCATTCTTAATTTTTATGATGAAGTCTAATGTATTATTCGGAATTAATAAAATATCTGATATCTCTTATCGTTTTGCTTGGAAGGGTCAAAAAGTTCAGCCTTGGCATATAAACGTACGATGCCTTTTTATGGAATGTATTGTTGATATGGGTGATATTCAGGTTGTTATGGCCTATCGCTAGTCGGTTCTAGAATTTCGCTTACGGTCTTACTTAGTGGCTGCAAGAAAACGACTGTTTTTTCTGTCTTTGATAAGAAAGCCTCAAAGACAAGGCTTTCGATATTTTTGAAACCAAGGAGTTTACTGATTGTAAATAACTGTTTCAAAAATGAGAATAACGCAGTATTTGGAGTTTTCTTGCAAAGACTACTTAATAATTCCCAAAGATTCTCTTATTTTATGCACTGTTTTTAAAATTTCATTTTCAATTTCTTCGGCAGTCACTAGCTTTCGCATTTGTGATGTTAAAGTAGAAACAGCCAATACAGCAATCATCTCTTGATGCATATTGAAGATAGGTGCTGCAAAATCTGTTATTCCTTCTGTTAGCATACTTTTGTTACAAATACAAGAATGTTTTTTTATATCCTGTAGCTCATTCAGTAGGGCTTTTTTTTCAGATGCCTTCATGGCTTGGTAATCATCACATAATGTGAGGATTTGTTTTCTATTTTCTTCCTTTAGGTGTGCCAGAGTTATTTTCCCGGATACGGTTTTTGCTAAGGGGAATAAGCTGCCTATCTCTACCGATAACGAAACCGGCGTTTGGCTTTGTACTTGTGCTATGATCATTAATTTATTGTGATGCAAAACAGCTAAATGAACCGATTGGTTTATGCAGTATGCCAAGTTCTGCATATGCATTTCAGATGCTTTTACCATAATGTCCACCGGTGAATGGTGGTGTGCTAAATGGAATAGACGAAGTGTTAGACTGAATTTTCCCGAAGCAGGATCTTTTACTATATAACCTCTTTTTTCAAGGTTAATAAGCATGCGGTATATTTCGTTGGGCTTGCGGCTGATACCGTTTGCTATTTCCAATTGTGATTGTGGTATCGATTGTGAAGATAAAAATTCTAGTATGTCTAATCCTTTATCTAAGGCAGGAGCATCATATTTTGTCATATCCGTGTGTTTATTTTCATGGGTAAAATTATTAAAATAATGCGAAATCCATTGTTGTCTATGTAAAGTCAAGACGACTAATGAGAGCAGACCTTAATATGAGGACGTTTTTCGTTTATTTTACCCCAGTTTAAATATAACAAATAAGTTCATATTTGAATAATGAATCATGAAGCGGAATGAATTTTAAAATTTAAGAATGAAAAAGATTGTATTTTTTTTATGGATTATATTCCCGGTATTGTTGTGGGCACAGCCTGGAACAATTAATTCGCACACTGAGAATAGTCAGGTGGTGCGTGATTTAGGAGGGCATCATTGGAAAATGAAGATGATGTTACCGGGGCAAGGTGTAAAAGAAGGTTTGCATGAACTTCCTCCTGCCGATATTGAAACCAACTTTTGGAATCCAGCCTTTGTTCCTGGGGATGTATATACTGATTTATGGAAGTGTGGTGTTATTGATGATCCTTATTTTGGAAGAAACAGCGTGCGCGCTCAATGGGTTCAGCAATATGAGTGGTGGTATGCCTACCAGTTTAATGTGACCGAGGATGTTACTGATCAGGTGGTTCGGCTTGTTTTTGAAGGGGTGGATTATAGTTGTGATGTGTGGTTGAACGGAGTGCATTTAGGAAGTCATAAGGGAGCTTTTTCTTCTTTTTCGTTTGATATTAACGACGTTTTGCGGGTTTCAAAAAAGAACATCGATAGTAAAAATATGTTGATGATCAAGTTGGATCCTCCCCCAAAAGTCAATGCAAAGGTGGCTGGGTTGAAAACGCCATGGTTTGGAGACTACTGGCGCGATTTGATTCCCTTTGGAATAAGTAGGACGATTAAAATGGTTTCCACAGGTAAGGTTCGTATTATGGATGTTTATGCCAACACCAGTTTAAACAAGGATGGTAGTGCTGACGTACGTATGGAAGTGGAGTTGGAAAATACGACAGACCAACCCAAAGAGATGACTATTGTTGCTTCTATGGAGGGTAAGAATTTTGAATCCAAGTCCTTGATGGAGAAGATGACTCAGTGGGTAAAACCAGGAAAGCATATAGTTACGAAAACTATTCATGTGAAGAAACCCTTGCTTTGGTGGCCCTGGGATCTGGGAAAACCGAATTTGTATACGGCCAAGGTTTCTTTAAAAGAAGGTGCCGTAAATCATGATGCACAAGAGATAACTTTTGGGATACGCGAAGTAAGTTCTAAGTGGAATCCAGGATTCAAAAGAGGGGTTGACGTAAGCTTTCCTCGTTCTACTTATATTAATGGTAAGTTTCATTTTATTCGGTCAGCCTGCTGGGGAGGTCCACCAGATATCTTTGTGGGAAGAACCAATCCCGATGAATATAAAACATTGATTCGTTTGGCCAAAGAAGCCAATCTGAACAATATCCGTATTTTTGGATGGCATCCACCCGAAATTCCCGAGTTTTATGAATATTGTAATGAGATGGGTATGACGGTATGGCAAGATATGATTCCGTTAGGTACGGGCAATATTCCACAGGATAGAAAAGGAATTAACCGGATCATGCAAGAGGCGGCCGCAGTGATTAAGGAGCGACGTAATCATCCTTCTTTGATCATGATGGAAGGAGGAGAGGAAATGTTGTTGCGTACCCAAGATGCTCATTTTGGTAGAGCTTTTTTGGAGGAGCTGGGCGATACATTACAACGATATGCTAAACTGCCTTATGTGCCGGATTCACCACTTACCTGTGAGGTGTCTATAGAGGCAGGTTTTAAACCTAAAGAAGCTAAGCATGCCTTGGCCTACTTTTATGGTATGGGAAGATGGTTGATGGAAGACTGGTTTAGAACACTGGATTATCCTATTATACCTGAATTTGCCATTACTTCGGTACCTAATGTGGAAAGTCTGAAGAAGTTTATCCCGGAAAATGAAATGTGGCCTCCTGGATTAAGCTGGGGACACCATTGGGCCGACTTAGATAGATTACGCATGCAAAATTGGGATAGCTTTGGTGATGAGAAATTGGGTTCATTGCAAGAGTTTGTTGATGCTACACAAGATGCGCAGGGAATGATATTTCAATATGGGGTTGAGTACTTGAGAAGACATAAACCTAATTTAAGTGGTATTTCTCTGTGCCATTGGATCACCTATTGGCCCGATATGAAGTGGGGTATCATAGATAATTATCAGCAGCCAAAGCGTTCTTATGAATTTGTGAAGCGAGCTTATCAGCCATTGTTGGTAAATTTGAATTTTGAAAAGAGACGTTGGCATAGAGAGGAGCCTTTTAAAGGAGAACTTTGGGTAGTGAATGATCTATATCAGTCCTTCGGAAAAAGTACCGTTGAAATGGAAGTAAGAGATGATAAAGGGAAGCGAATCTTTTCATCGACATTTAATATGGATAAGGTAGATGAGAATAGTGCCCAAAAGTATTTTGATATTGAGGCGGATGTGTTGTCTAAAGTAAATCAGCAATTTACGATTCATCTGAATATGAAAGATAAGGCCGGAAATTCTATTTCGTCCAATGAATATTTATTTTTGATTGGTGACCAAAAAGAAGCTTCGGCTCAGTTTAAAAAGATGGGTGATGCTATGCGTAAGCGCAATGCCGAATTTACCTATGGTAATTATTTTAGATTCTTTGATGAAATGGGGCGTAAGAATGGAAAAGATTACCAGAGTGATACTGAGCACCCTAAGGCGAGCGAATATGAGTAAGTATTGGAGAACTGTTTACCATGATACCATTCAAACCGGATGATGAATTGGAACTTCGTAATGGATATTCAATTGTGTTTTTCGGTTCAAGTAACGGTTGTATTGGTATTGTTGAAAATGAAAAAAAGAACGTGTAGATGATATCCTTATCTACACGTTCTTTTTGTTAGTGTAACGCTGATATTTTTTATATAACTAGTCCTTTAAGATGACTTTTTCGGTTGCTATTTTATTAGCTGCTTTTACTTTTATGATATAGATTCCATTGGGTAGGTCGTTAATCTGATTTTTTTTATCCGACGTATTCATTTCTTTTACTTTATGACCGCTAATGTCAAAAACGGTTATACTGGCTTCTGTTGCTTCTTCTATAGAAACGTTTATGGTATTTTGGTGGGCATAAATATTCACCATTTCATCTGTGGTAGTCTCAATGCTTGTGGGAGTTGGTAAGTTAGTGGCAGAACCTTGAATAACTACGTCGCACGATCCTTCGCTTAATATGGCCTGTGTCCAGTTACCGCTTAATAGGGTCGAATTAGGTTGATTTGTATCATCCTCGTTGTACCAGAATGGCTGTCCGCTCAGAGACAGAAACCATTTGCTTTCTGCCATATCCCAATGAATAGCAAAGGACACGTTGGGATAGTTCCAGATAGTGCCAGTTCCAGTATAGTATGCTTTACCATCTAATACTCCTTCTTCATAAAGAACTATTGTTCCTGTAATGCAAGGCCCCGATATTTCTATGGTACTTGTTGGAGCCATAACTGCCGATGCATGGATGGAACCCAGCAAAAAGCAGAGCATCATTATTGTTTTACTTCTTTGTAAAGTATTCTTCATCCGTTTAAAAATTAACGAAACATCACTAGCTAGCACAAATTTCAATCATTCACCTGTGTGTTTAATTATTTGTGCCGGCCATGTTAGTTTCATGTTTAAATTTATCTTTCCATGGTTATAGGGAACTTGTTGAAACGAATTATACCCTTTTGTGTGAAATAATTTCCTTAGCTCGTTTCATCAATTTCTAAATTAGTAAGGCTTTACTAACAGATCGGTTTAACTAATTGCGTGGTGGATAAAGACCTTGGGTGCAAATTACATAACGTACGGTTAGTAAAGGTGGTCTGTTTTCGATAGCAGTTCCTCCTCCGGTTGATTGAATCATTACCGTGTTTGTTTTGTCTGTTGATGTGGCATATTCTTTGTCGAAAACACCACTGTTGGCCAGATAGTTGCCTTCCGCCTGACTACTTGTACCCGACAGGGAATTAACAGAGACGCTATGACTATGCGCAGGGAGTTGGGTTTCTGTTAGGTGAACAAATTCAGAACCGGCTCTTTCCCCTTGTGTATAGGTGGTTAGTGCATTGCCTGTTCCAGTGTGGATGGGTACTCTGCCTCGTAAATCAGGTAAAGCAAATGTTGTTCTTCCATCGCCTCCGTAAGTTGTCCCCAATAATGAAAATAATGCCTGGTTTGAAATGATTTGGAGTACTTGGCCGTTACAATCCATCCATCCTTCTTGAGCAAAGGTTATGGCAGTTATTTTAATATCTCCTAAATAACTTTCTTGTGAGAAAATTTTGTTTGAATTACCCCAGACTAAGCATCCTAACATCAATAAAACTAATGTGTTTTTCTTCATATGAATAAGTTTATTAGCGCATCGTAAATTGTAAAAGGACGCTATTGAGGAGTTAACGATCTGAATATGCGAAAGGTTTCAATAATATGAAAATTCAATCATTTAATTGACATACCGGTGAATGAAATACACCGTATTTATGAACTCTTTTGAACATAAAATTTGGTGAATAATCTGACTATCGAAAAATAATTTAAACACGTGAATACATTTTTACTATTGTAAAACCAATCTTTGAGAACCAATATATTTTTCGTTTTGGATGGTGATAAGGTATATGCCTGCTGGATATTTGCTTACTAAGAGTCTGTGTTTTTTTTGTGTTATTTTTTCATTGTATAATGCGACACCATTTGTGTTGAATACCGATATGCTACCGGTCATTAATTCCTCAGGAATAACTATATCTGTATAATTGTTGGTGGGATTGGGATATATTTTTATATCTGCATTTACGTTTATTTTTTTTATTCCTACGTCAGTAGGACCTGTGATTTCTATGGTGCTATTGTAGACACGCATGGTTACACTACTGATATACCCTCCGTTGTCAGGAAATTGTATTGAAATGGTGTTGTTTGCTTTAAGTAGATCATCGGGAACTGGGATTTCGAGCATGCCAAAAAATTGTGAGCGCAGGTGTTGATCATCTCCACGATAGTTTGTAGGAACAGCAACTGCGGTGCCGTTTACTAAAATCTGTGGTTTTTTGGACAGGGTGTGTGCCCGGCCAAAAGCTACTCTAAGCGTGGCCTGATTATGGTCTGTTAGGGTCAGTGAATTGATATGGAAAACTTGCGGAGCAGATGATACGATTTCTTGTTTATATACATCTGCATAGTATTTTGTTTCTTTCATGGACTCACCCGTATTTAGCTCCTGATCAAAGGTATATTCAAAGATAGCAGTGGCTTCGGTATCTAAGGTGAAAGTCATGTTTTTATCTGGGGTTAATGTGTTGGTATCGAGTACCGGACTGTTACCTGCTAAATGTAAGTGTTTCACTTCTACCTTTAACAGGGTGTTGGAATCTGTGCCCAATAGGTGCATGTGGATTGTTTCCGGCTCGTAGTTCAGGTTGCTGGCAATAAAGTATGCCTTGTTTCCGTCAACATAACTGTCCACCAGGATGTCCGGATTCTCGGATTTGCTAACTACTCTGGATCCATTTACCTGACTCCATAATTCATATATCTTTATCATTTCGGTGAATACCCATTGTTCTCCTGTTTCACCATCAGCTTCCTTGGCTTGGCGCATCAATCTCCATGGATATGGTACCGAGGTGCGTCCCCATTCTGCTTTTGTCACAACAAAAGGTATGGTTTTTAGTATTAGGTTAGGTCTGTCCATAAATTGTAACCACATAGGACTGACAGCTTTTATAAATTGCCAGTCTCTTATGGGTGTCCATTCTTTCCATTCGATGGAATGGTCACGGCCACCGAATTCTGATATAAGCATAGGTTTTACTTTTCCAAACTTGAGCTGACTATATTGTTCCATCATATCGAATGTAGCTTCTATACGACTTCCTTTGAAATTGATTGGGCCATGGAAGGCTGTTCCATTATTATAATGATGTTTATTAAAATCGTATAAATGAATGGAGAAAAAATCCATATTGGCTCCTGCGATATCATAAAATAATTTCATCCTCTCGTCCCAACGATTAAAGTTGTTTTCGTCAAAGTACGGAAAGGCAGTAGTGTATCCCCCAATTAGTATGTTTTGATTGTGTGTTCTGATAGCTGCAGCCACTTCATTGTGGTATTCAAAGACCTCTGTGGGGGTGTGGTCTCCCTCGTCTACAAGTTCATAAAGTGGCTCATTGATGATTTCCATAAATCGAGGGCGTGGATGTCCTTTGGAGGAAGGTTCGCCATCGTTTCTGTAGAATTCATTAAAAAATTGTCCCATAAAATCACCGGATGTACTCGCACTGGTTATTTTCCATCCGGGGTTACCGGTATAAGGAGTGGTAGTTTGTCCGGGCCAAAAGGGCTTTTCTTGTCCGCCAACCAAGATATCTGCTCTGCTCTCGTACGCATGACGTGATGCATTATTGATGCCATAGACGGTTTCTCGGACATATTTGCCTTGAGAGATCATGTATGAAGGATCTACGAAACCTGGATTTTCTGGATCTTCGGTCGATTGATTCATGTTCCAACCCAATGAGCCATTGTCTCTTCCCAAATATACGTCTAAGTCCTCGAGTATATATTTTAATTTGTCTTCTTCACCATCCCAATCACTTTCAGTTAAAGAAGCATGGAGATTAATGAATTTTTTTCTCTCAAATTGCGATACCTCACCAACTGTATGCTGAATGTTCAAGTGGATATCCACATCTATATTCTGGGCTAATACATGATACCCTATTACTAATCCAATAATAATTAACCAAGTTTTCATCTTTGCTTTTTTATATGATTACGATTTAAAAGTAAAATGAAAATGGCTTGAACACAGGAGGGATAACGAATGTATATGGTGTGTGTTTGAAAACTAAATGCGTTTATGCACTGGGTTTTACATATCCTATCACCCGTTTTAGGGTGATAGGAGAGTGTGATGATTATGGGGAATACTGTTTATTTGTTATTATTGGCAAATTCTGAAGGACTTACACCAAATTTTTCTTTGAATCTTGTTCTGAAAGTTTTTAAGTCATTGTATCCTACCATCCAGGTAACTTCTGACACATTCATTTCGCCCCGTTTTAATAATTCGGCGGCATGTTTTAGGCGTATATTTCGAATAAATTGGTTGGAAGTTTCCCCTGTTAATGCTTTAATTTTTCTGTTTAGGTATATTCTGGAGACACCATATTTTTCGGCGAGTATTTCCACTGTGAATTGGGAGTCGGATAAATGTTCTTCGATGATGGACAGAATCTTATCCATGAACTTTGAGTCCGTTGAATTATTGGTAACCAGATTGGGTGTTATTTCTATTTCTTTTTGAAACTTACGCTTGAGCTGTTCTCTGTTTTTTAAGATAGACAGGATAGAGGCTTTCAGTACGTCCATATTAAAAGGCTTATTCAGATATCCATCGGCTCCGGTTTCATATCCTTCTATTTGTGATTCTACAGTATTTTTAGTTCTACTTTAACAGATTAAAATGATCACTGAAAAAACGATAATTTAGTATTGTTTTTCTTTCGTAATAAACAGTAAATTAGTATATTGCAATTGAAACAAAGAACAAAACTCAAGTTTGCAATGGGTAACGGGCGAAAAACTTAAAAAAATATACGAATAATGGTAAAACACTGCTAGCGGTCAACAACCGACTTGAAGTGTATTTATCTGAATTTCAGCACCATTTTAAAAATAGAACAAAATCCAACTTCGACAAAGCTACTCAATACGTCGAAGGTCTAGCTTTAAGCGATTTGAAAAACATCGAACGCATCACTGAGACATTAAACGCAGACTACCATAAGATGCAGCATTTTATCACCGAATCCAATTGGGATGCAAGAGCTGTCATCGACCAAATAGCAAATCAGGTAGACCAATCACTCCCAAACCAAAAATTAAAAGGATTACTCATAGACGAAAGCGGATGGGTGAAAAAAGGTGACAAAAGCATTGGTGTTGATCACCAGTATTGCGGGAACGTTGGGAAGACTGCAAACTCGCAGGTTGCAGTTTTTGGTTGCTTGTGCACGGACAAATATGCAGCGTTGGTCGACACGAGACTGTACCTTCCAAGGTCATGGTGTACTAACAACGCCAGGTGTGAAACTGCTGGCATCCCCAAAGAGGACAGGGTTTTCAAGACAAAACCGGAGCTGGCTACAGATATTGTGAAGCACCAACTGGAAATGGGTATCGAGTTCGATTACGTTGGGGGGGATGGACTTTATGGCAATGACCTTGCGTTTACCCGTTCGGTTGAGGATATGGGTTTGGTGTACATGCTTGACATTCATAGCGATCAAAAAATCCACCTTGAAAAACCAGAACTACATATTCCAGAGCGAAAGAGCAATCGTGGGCGCCCACCCAAAAGGCCGAAGGCAAGCACCCCATCGGTAAACGCTAACGAATATATAGAAACGCTTACAAACAAGGACTGGAAAAAGCTTGACATTCGTGATTCTGCCAAGGGAAAGCTGAAGGGATTGTTCCATTTTAAGACAGTTTACATTTGGGATAAGGTTCAGAACATTGTTGAGAAACGGTTGCTGGTCATTTCGAAAAGAAAGACAAAGCAGGGAGTAGAAATAAAATATTCGTTCACTAACGCAGAACTTGCTCAATACACGCATCAGGCGCTGGCATACATGCAGGCACAACGCTTTTTCATTGAGCATAGCTTCAAAGAGCAAAAACAGATAGTAGGCTTGGATCAGTTCCAAACCCGCAAATGGCTGTCATGGCATCACCAAGTAGCCCTCAACTTAATGGTGGGCAGCTTTATGCTGAAAGAAAAACTATTGAATCAAGACGAAGTCCCATTGTTGTCGGCAAGAGACATTATGGATTTTATGGTATACAAATTTTATCGTGAAATGACCGATGAACGGATGCTGGAAAAACTGCAGCAGCGACATGAAAAGCGACAGCGTGACATAGACCTCTGTTATTCAAAGCAATAAATCTGTTAAAGTAGAATTAGCCGTTAATAAGATAACGGGGATGTGGCTTGTTAACTCGGTTGTTTTTATGGATTTGCAGAGTTGTATTCCGGTCATATGTGGCATCATAATATCACTGACTATCAGGTTTGGCATTACTTCTTCGCACATATCTAAGGCCTGCCGTCCGTCTTCTGCCTCATATACTTCATATTCATTGTTAAGTGATTGGGCAATGAATAATCTTAGGTCATGGTTGTCTTCCACTACCAATACTTTTGATTTAGAAAGGGAGTTCTTGTTAAGAATATGGTTTGTATCGGTAATTTTGTTAGCTCCAGTGCTAAGGCTGGTGAAATGGTATGGGTGTTCAGTTTTATTTATTTCTTCGGACTTAAAATGAGTGTTGCCATGAGGCAATGAAACAGTAAAGGTACTTCCTTTATTTTCTTCGCTTTCAACGCTAATTGTACCGTGGTGCAGTTCTACCATTGCTTTGCTTAGGGCTAAACCTATTCCTGTTCCTCCAATATTGGGTTCTGGTTGCGTATTGTCTCTGAAATATCGTTCGAAGATGTGATCCTGTACTTCATGTTTGATTCCGATTCCTGTATCCTTAACGGCGATGGAGACATGTTGTTCATCACTGAGAATGCTTACTAATATTGATTTGCCGTTAGGGGAATATTTAAAGGCATTGGCCAATATGTTATACACCACTCGTTCCAGCTTTTCAGGATCAGCCCATACCATGATGGGCGCATACTTGTCATTTAGTTGATAATCAATTTGTTTTTGGTGGGCCAACTCTTTGAATGAGTTAAAAATAGTCTCAATAAATTCGGATAGGTTAATATGACTTACTTGCAGACTGAGCTTGTCCTGCTCTAGCTTTCTGAAATCCATAAGCTGATTAATCAATCGCATCATTATTTTGATGTTTTGGTTCATGAGTTGATATAAGGTAAGCCGCTCCTCATTGGTTGAATAACTGTTGTTTTTTATGAGTTTTTCTAATGGAGCCGATATGAGGGTAAGGGGCGTTCTGAATTCATGAGATATATTTGTAAAGAAGCGAAGTTTCATTTGTGATATTTCTTCGGCCTTTTCTTTTTCCATATTGGCCAATAGTAGCTGATTTTTTTGTTTGTTTTTTTGTGCAGATAAGTACCTTTGCAACCATATAAAACCAATAATAATTAAAAAATAAAGTGCAAATGCCTGTGGACTTTGAAAAAAAGGAGGGGCGATAATTATTTTAACGGAAGCAGGTGTGTCACTCCAGATATTATCACTATTTGAACCCAGTACTTTAAATATGTATTCGCCAGGGGGTACATTGGTATATTTGGCCGTTCTGTTGTCGGGGCTTGCTTTGTACCATTGCTCATCAAATCCTTGTAAAATATATTGGTAATTGTTTTTTTGTGGGGCGTTATAGTTTAATCCAACAAATCCTATACTAAAGCTATTGTCTTTGTATTTTAATCTAATTTCATCCGTAAACTGCATAGATTGTGTTAGGATTGAATTTTCGCCGGTCTTAACTGACTGGTTTTTTATTTGAAGATCGGTTAAGTATATACGTGGTTTTATAAGATCTGATTTGATTTGATTGGGATAAAAGACATTAAATCCTTTGATGCCTCCTAGTATGATTTGACCATTTTTTCGGATGAGCGCACAAATCTCTGAAAACTCATTGTCTTGTAGGCCATCTGTGATATCGTAATTAATAACTTCTGCTGTGGTGGGGTTAAAGCGGGTTAATCCTTTATTGGAGGTAAGCCATAGAAAGCCCGATGGATCTTCGGTAATGGATTTTATGGTGTTGTTAGGGAGTAGATTATCGCTTGTGTAGTTTGTAAATGATACCTGGTCGTAGGTTGGGGGGGCATTGTATTTTAAAAGACCTCCACCCATGGTTCCGATCCATATGGTACCATCTTTGGCTTCAAATATTTGTAGAATATAATCATGGGTTAAATTAGCGTGTTTGTTCTCGGTAGTAAAGATTTCAAACTGAGGGTTGGGGGCTATGGCTTCTTCTTTGCTAAGTCTGTTTATTCCTTTGTCGGTACCTACCCAAATGTTTCCTTGGCTGTCCTTTAGAATGCTTCTGATGATAAAAGATGAAATAGAATGAGGATTTGAATCATCGGGTACCATCTGGATGTAGCGGGTGATATCTCCATCCTTATTAAAGTTTACCCGAAACAGCCCTGAGCTATAGGTGCCAATCCATATGGTGGAGTCATCCGTCGCTTCCAGCGCAAAAACAAAACCAAAATCGTTAAATAGGTCAGGACGAGGTTTGGCTTGTAATGTTTCCTGGTCATACACAACCAATGAAGTGGGGTAACTGGTACCTACCCAGACTAAACTATTGTGTTTGGTAGAATGGGGTAAAATGGTTTCTTCAATGCAGTATGCTCTGTTGGCATTGAGATTGGCATTTACATTTATTTGTTGAAAACCATTGGTGTAATGGGCATCTTTAGGTAAATAGCTAATACCTTGTTCCTCTGTACCAATCCATAGATTTTGTTTATGATCTTCAAAAATGCTTCGACATAAATTATTGCTTAAGCTACCTGGTGTCGGTGTGTGTTTATAATGTTGAAACCTTTTGTTTTGGGTGTATGCAATATTCACACCGCCTCCTCTTGTTCCAATCCATACTTGTCCGTTGATATCATTGGTAAGCCAGGTAACCAAGTTGCAACTTAAGCTATTGTCGGTAAAGTTTTCATTGAAATGATTCGTAGGAATCCATTGCTTATCCTTTTGGGAGAGCGTGTATAAGCCTTTGCGGTTTCCTACCCAAATCATGTTTTCATGGTAAAGTATGGAGCTGCCCCTTAGTGGATATATGTCGTTGATGATAAGCTGATTGTTTTGGTTTGAGATTTCAACAACATTGTAAAAGGTACCTGCTATAATTCCGTGGGGTCCGTCACAAATAGATTCTATATTGAGTTCGTAGGAGGCTAATTTCATTTTATCAACAGAAACATATGGATTTATGATCCGATATAAATACTGGTTTGTTCCAATCCATATGTTTTGATTTCTATCTTGATGAATGACTTTTGTAATATTTACAAAATTTGTTCTTTTTAGGTTGTGATCGTTAAGGATGTCTACCTTTATGATCTTATTCATCGCGGTATCTAACTCAATCCGATTAATACCTAACATATTTCCTGACCAGAGAATATTGTTGTTATCTACAATCAATGAAGTGACATCATTACTATTAAAAATGGTGTTGTGGGGTGTATTATAAAAGTTTGTGAATTTTTCTGTTAAAGGATCAAATTTTGAGATGCCCTTGTCGTAGGTTCCTATCCATATATTACCAAAACTATCTTCATCAATGCTTTTGATCAGGTTGCTGGATATGCTGTGTTCTCCTTCATTGACTCTATAGGTCTTGTAACTGTATCCGTCATATCTATGCAAGCCATCCAAGGTGCCAATCCACATATATCCGCTTTTGTCTTTATATATTTGATTCACATCGTTCTGTGGTTGGTCTGTTAGATTTCTGATCTTGATAAAATCGCTATCTATATGGGGGGGCTGTGCCACGAGTTTAGCTTGAAGAATAAAAAGGACGGCTGCCAATAGTAAGTTTAATAGCTTGAAACGATTCGAATATATCATTTTAATATTTTAAGATGCTAAATAAAGTGGTAATGGATTGTTGGTTGATCATAAAATGAAGTACATCTAATAGCCTGTACCTACTTGATCTGAAAATCAAATTTAGTTCTTTTTATACATTATTAAAACGCTTTTTACAACAAGTGTAAAAAGTTGTTTCTTTATGGGTTCTCATACGCCCCCAGTATGTTTTCAAATACCCCTTTGGTGTTCAAATGGCATCCTTTAAATTACGTTTTACTCCCCTATGGCGATTTATCTTCCATTTACATTTGTTAACATGATTCAGCATTTATATACATATCGTGCAATGCGATAGACAGAATCACTATTAGGAAATCTATTAAAATCAAAGTACATTTGTTAACATGATTCAGCATTTATATACATATCGTGCAATGCGATAGACAGAATCACTATTAGGAAATCTATTAAAATCAAAATTTGAATTTATGAAACAAATGCGAACAAAATCAAGAAAGCTGTTACTTATGGTAGCATTCCTGATTGCCTCTATGGGTGCATTATTTGCACAGGAAAAAGGAATAACAGGGGTAGTTACAGAAAAAGCAACCGGAGATCCTGTTCCGGGTGTGAGCGTGGTTGTGAAGGGAACAACCAATGGAACCATAACAGACATGGATGGAAATTATCATTTAAATGTACAGACCGGAGAAGTGGTCGTGTTTTCTTTTATTGGTTTTACTCCTGTTGAAATTACTGTGGGGCAGGAAACCAAGGTGAATGTTGCATTGGAGGCGGATGTGGTTTCTTTAAAAGAGGTGATCGCTGTTGGTTATGGTACTTCTAAAAAAATTGAGCTGACGGGTGCAGTCTCTTCCATTAAAAACGAATCGATGGAAAGGGTGATTGCCTCTGATTTTACCAAGGCATTACAAGGTCAAATTGCTGGTGTACGTGTTACAGAAATGAGTGGGCGACCAGGTGATCAAGCTACTATAAATATTCGTGGTATAGGATCTATTAACGCCAGTACCAACCAAAGCCCTCTATATGTGGTGGATGGTATCCCTTTCGAAAATAACCCTAATATTCCTTCCGAAGAAATTGAGAGTATTAGTGTGTTAAAGGATGGAGCTTCTGCCGCTATTTATGGAACACGTGCTTCTAATGGTGTTATTGTGATAACCACCAAAAAAGGAAAAGCTGGAGCAGTAAGGGTTTCTTATTCTGGATATGGAGGTATTCAGAATATTGTGTCCTCCACACCATTAAATGATACGGAACAACAAATTTACGTGGAACAACAAAAGTCGTTGCAAGGTGGCGGTAGTTCTTTAACGCCTCAGGCAAATCCTTATATGTCTGATAAAAATACAGATTTTGTTGATTATATCGAAGAAAATAACTCTGCTATTCAATCGCATAACTTATCATTATCTTCTGGTTCAGAGAATTTAAAATTTAGTTTAAATGTGAATTACTATGATCAGGCTGGTGTGGTACAAAAATCAGGCTATAATAGGTTTAGTACAAGAGCCAATACATCTTATAGTAAAGGTAAATTCGATGCTTTTGTTAGTTTTGGTGTACAAAAACGGGTGCAAGAGGTAGAGCCGTACGCTATTTATGAGTATTCTATTTTTCAATCACCTTGGAGGTCGCTTCCCAATGAATTACCAACAACAAGTGATGCGATTTATATCGATGGAGAAGCCGCTCTTATTGAGCAATATGGATATTTTGCCAAGCAAATGAGTCTTGAGCGAGAAATAGCTAATGACTCCTATAATACAAGTGGTAATTTTAAATTCGAGATAATAGATGGTTTAACCATTGCAGAGAATGTTGGCTTTTATGTGAATAATCAGGATGACGATCGCTGGACACCCAAATTGTTGCTTTATAGTCAAGGTGCCACCGAGCCAGGAACAACGAGTCAACTATTCTCTCAAAGAAGAATTGTTTCAACGGATTATGAAAAGTGGACAACCGAGACAGTACTTAATTATGATAAGAAATTTGGGGAGCATAGCATTAAACTAACCGCAGTGTATTCAATGGAGAAATCAAACCAAGAATATACTGATATCACAAAACAAGATGGAATAGACAATAGTCTTAGAGATTTTAATGTGATGACGTCAATGGTGGGTATTAATGGTTATTCCAGAGAAAATACCTTAACGGGTAAAATGTTTAGAGCGCAATATAATTATAAAAATAAATATCTGTTTTCGGGAAGTGTCAGGTATGATGGATCATCTAAGTTTAAAGAGGGTAGCAAATATGGAACATTTCCGGGTGCATCGTTAGGTTGGAATATTAGCGAGGAGCCTTTTATGAGTGGCCTAACGAATGTTGATAATCTTAAATTAAGAATCAGTTATGCCGAAGTGGGTAATGAGGGAATTCTTCCGTATCAATATTCTCCATATGTGGATGCCAATATCGATTATGTATATGGCGCAGAAAGTGATGATCAGCTAGGTTATGGCGCCATACAAAGAATGTACGTGGATGAAAATATTGGTTGGGAGACCAATATATCCCGAAACATAGGTGTTGACTTATCTATGTTTAGAAGTAAGTTGACTATGACCCTCGATTTATACAAGAATAGTAAGGAAGATATGCTTTTTAATCAAAGTATTCCAAGTTCTTCAGGTACTTCACCAACAACCAATGGCTCTACATATACACAGTTTAATTCGGTAGTGAGAAACCTAGGTAATATGGTAAATAAGGGAGTTGAATTATCAATGACTTATAAACATAGAACTAAAATGGGTTTAAACCTTACAACAACTGGTACCTTTGCCATGAATGACAATGAAGTAACCAGTCTTGGAGGTGAAGATAAGGTGATTATAGCAGATGCAATACCAGCCAACTGGCGAAGAGTTCAGCAGTCCGCGGTGAAATATATGGTGGTTGGTAAGCCTGCCGGAGCTTTTTATTTGATACCCACAGACGGAATCATTAAGACCCAAGAAGAACTAGCCGAAGTGCAGTCTTATATGCCAAGTGCTGCCTTGGGTGATGTGAAATACCTGGATACAAACGAGGATGGTACCATTAATGATGATGACCGGGTATATAGTGGTTCGGCCGAACCTAAGTGGGAAGCTGGTTTGATTTTGTCGGCCGACTACAAAGGATTTGACTTTTCGGCTCAATTATTATATGCGCATGGTGGAAAGGTATATAACGGAACAAAAATGTTTGCCTATGGTACAGGAAGACATAAAGATATGTACTATGCTTTTTCAGAGTCCAATACAGATAGCAATATCCCTGCCGTCAGAAGTTCCTCTGAGCATAATAACTATAGATCATGGTCCGACTATTATTTGGAAGATGCTGATTACTTAAGAGTAAGAGGTTTAACCTTGGGATATACCTTTAAGAATCTGTTGAATAGCAATGTGGAGAAAGTGAGAATTTACACCACTGCACAAAATCCATTCACCTTTACTAAGTACGAAGGTTATGACCCAGAGGTGGGAGCTTCTGAAGGTAGACCTTTTGATAGAGGACTTGATATTGGAAAATATCCTATCGCTAGAACATTTACTGCTGGTGTGCAAATTGATTTTTAATTTATAGGATGAGTGTGAACGAGCTATGATAAAGTATTTCTTATAGGAGAAATGATCTTGCAGCGCGTTTGGAGTGTTCATTCAAAGAAAAATTATAGACATATGAAACGAGCCATGATAAAATGTTTCTCACATAGGGGAATGATTAATTCAGGTAAGTTCCATCTGACAAATAAAAATAAATTTAAACAGATGAAAAATTATATATTATTATTATTTATTCTTTTACTGGGCCTGAGTGCCTGTGAAGATGATTTTCTGGATCAAAGCAACCCGAGTGCTTTAACCGCTGATACGTTCTGGAAAAATGAATCGGATTTTGAGAAAGGATTAAATGCAACTTATGCAGCTTTGCAGTTTAAATCTATATGGGGAGCAGCGGGTGCCAAATTATTAACCCGGTCAGACATTGTTACCACAACGACTATTTGGGGAGGTGACTATACTCAATTCAACGAATTTATTTACAATAACAATACAGGGACGATTCCCTTATTGTGGTCTGATTGTTATGTAGGAATTTACAGAGCTAATCAGGTGTTGTCTAACTTACCTAATGTTGCTGATGATAATTTTACCCAAGAAGAAAGAGATCAAGTAGAAGCACAGGCTAAATTTTTAAGAGCATTTTTTTATTGGCAGCTTGCTTATAATTATGGGAAAGCGATAATACATACAGATATTGTATCGCAAATAGAAGATTTTACAAAGGCTCCTTCGAGTAAGGAAGATGTTCTTTCTCAGGTTGTGATACCAGATTTAGAGTATGCCATAGAAAATTTACCTGTTGAGTGGTCAGAAAAAGGCCGGATTACTACAGGAGCAGCTAAATCACTGCTTGCAAAAACTTACCTGTATGAAAAGGAGTGGTCTAAAGCAGCCTCTCTTTTGTTGGAGGTGATTGAGTCAGGAACATATTCGTTGGCGAGCGATCCTGTGGAGAATTTTGTATTGGCCGGTGAGTATAATAGTGAGTCTATTTTTGAGATAAACTATACCCTTAATTACAAAGAAAACAACCTTGCCAGTATTGTAGATGATTATTCTGACCGGACAGGTTCTGAAGCCAGTAATATTGGTGTTTCTTTTGCTGGTTATGAGGCAGGTGGATATAATTCGTGCTTGCCTACTTATTGGCTTGAAGAGATGTTTATTGATTCCGACGAGAAAGATCCTAATTATGGTAAATGGGGCAGTAATGTGTATTCCAGAAGAACCTATGCTTCTATTGTAACAGAAAAAGGATTAGGGCCCTACTTTGGATCTGACGATCCTGGAACGTATGCAGCTTTTCGATATGGATGGGCATCAAAAATTAAAAAATTCATTCCTTGGGATACCAATGACGGTCCTTTGAACCAAGGCTTGGGATCAGGATGTGGTGTTAACTATAAGGTGATTCGTTTGGCTGATATTTATTTGATGTATGCCGAAGCTGTCTTGAATGATAATGGCGATGTAGCCACTGCGATTGAGTATATCGATAAAGTGCGGGCAAGGGCTGGTGTAATAACCTTGGCTCAATATCAGGCAGATAATGGGGGTATGATCCCTCAATTACACCTATCGCGCTTTAATAGTGACGATCCTTCTTCAAGATCATTTACCGAAGTAAATGCTGCGTCTATCATGACACATATTCAAATGGTTGAGAGACCGCTTGAGCTTTGTTTTGAAGGACATAGATGGCACGATTTAAGAAGATGGGGTATTACGGAGGATGTGTTTAAAGCACGTCGCGCCGATGAATTGGTGATGATTAGTAAGTTATGTACCGAGGATCCTGTAAGTCAAGCTATTGATAGCGACAAAGAAAGTGTAGTGTATCCATGGTATATTGAAGAGTATGTGAGAACGCAATATGCAGGACCTGCAGCAAATTATATCCCTGAAGAGCATGATTTTTTAGGTATACCTGATGTAGAGATTCAAACAAACCCATTGGCTAACGAATAAAAAATAGAGTAATGAGAAGAATATTTAAATATAATGTATTTATAGCAGTTGTGGCTGTGGCATTGATTACATTCTCGTGTACAGAGGATTATGAAATGCCAAGTGATGCAACAGAGGGAAATGATGTGTTTTTAAGTACCTCATTTGGTATTGGTAAAGACATAGCAATTCAGAAAGGTGTGGAGATGTATTTTGATGATTTTTCATCGGGAGGTGAGGAAACCACTTGGTCTTTTCCTGAAGAATCGGATCCTACCATTTTAACAACCAACGAACGACATGCAAAGGTTGCTTTTGGTAACCCGGGTTCCTATGAGGCTAAAGTGACCATCGATTTTGGAGAATTATATTACCTTAATGGGGAAGTTTCTGAAACAAGTATTTATGAGGGTAGCATTAGTTTTGAGGTTGTAGATGAGATAAAGGCCGGATTTCAGGTTTCTGATGAGAGTGGTACAATCCTTACCCAGGAAAATGGAGCTCTTCACCTAGTGGAAGCTGGATCTGATATCACATTTACTGACATGAGCGACGGCTCGCCTTCGGTTTTGACTTATTTCTTTCGCCATACAGAATCAGGCCAGGTAAGTGAGTTTACTGTCAACGAGCAAAATAATGGTGTGTATAATTTTATTTTAATGGGTAAGTATGATGTTACTTATGTTCCTACAAGAACTACCCTCAATGAAAATTATGCCGATACAATCAGCTATACTGAACTTTTTGAGGTGGGTCCTTCTAGTAAACCGTTATTGATTAATGAAATCGTATTGTCGGAGAATGAGGCTCGTATTGTGTTCAGTCGCGCCATGGAGGATGCCTCAGGATGTGATCCTGAAGCCTTTGATATCTTTGTAGCCCAGCCTTCTACCATTGAGCCGATGGATCTGGGTATTCATGTAACCGAAGTGGCCACAGACCCATTGGTACCTAACGAAGTGGTACTAACCTTAAGTGCGCCAATCTATAGTTCAGATGACTTTACATTGTCATATGATGCTTCTAAAGGTAACTTAGTAACGCTTGATTTTATGGAAGCACCTGATTATGATAATGTGCAAGGATTCTTTGAGTTGGATAATGTAATCAATACTTTGTTTGATGGAAGTTTTGAATCTACTGCGATAGGGGACTGGACAGCTGGAAACTGGGGTGCTCCATGGGATGATGGTGTACTATGGGAGCTTAGTAATACGCATGCGAAATCAGGTTCTACAAGTCTGAAAATAGAAATGGGAGCTGGTGAGGGCTCTATCCTGAATAGAAACGGTAATATTGCCTTGTTTACAGCTGAGGCCGGTAAAACATACGAAATTGGAATGTGGTCTTATGTTGAGAGTGTTGGTGATGGTGTAAACCTGTCCGATTTGCGTTTCTATACCTTCCCAGAAACCGATTGGGGTGCTGGTGGTAGTGTCTATTCATCAACATTCCCTACGGGTAAGTGGGTGTATCGTAGATGGAACCAGTCATTTGGTTCAGGTGGCGAACAAACTATTAATTAGAGACTCACAAATTCTGCAGGTACTGCTCCTGTGGTTGTATATATCGATGATATCACCGTGAGAGAGGTTACTGAGCGACCATAATTTTATGGTGGAAATTTATTTCATGGGATGGCTATTGTAGCCATCCCATTATAGATAAAGCTTTTTTAGTAATCACTAAACGGATGGACTAAGATAGCTTTCTTGTAAATCCACTGAGCTTATCATTCGGATATGTATGAGCAGCTTGCTTGTTGACGTAGATTACACCATCAAGGTTAGGTCATTGTTACGAAATAAGTTTATCACCATTCCGTCCAATAAAGGACGCTAAGGGATGATGATAATTTTATTTCTGCAGTAGAATTGGCCTTTGGCGAGCTGATTGAATTTCGAGATAGAAGTTTTAATGGATGGAGGTTTTAAGTAATCTACCTGATAAAAAATGTATTGGGTTAAAGTTTGAGTGCGGTTTAGCCTAGTGGAAATGTCATTATAGGGTAAAAATCATAAAAAATAGGATGATGTACAAAAGTGTTTTATATCTCGTAGTTATAATCTTGGTTTCCTCTTGTAAAAATGAGCGTAATTTACAAAGAGATATGTGTTTTAATTCGGGTTGGCAGTTCTTTTTAAGTACAGACAGTACCTCAAGCACTATAGATTTAAAAACAGCCGATTGGAAAACTGTTCAATTGCCACATGACTGGAGTGTGGAATTTCCTTTTGACTCTGTTAACGGAGAGGGGTGTACTGGGTATCTGCCAGGAGGTATTGGTTATTATAAAAAGGTTTTTAATGTCGATTTGAAGAATGATGAAAGACTTTATATATGGTTTGATGGTGTTTATAATAACTCCGAATATTGGATTAACGGTCAGAAGTTAGGAGAACACCCGTATGGTTATTCACCTTTTTATTTCGATTTAACCAATCACCTTAATTCACATGAAATCACGAATGAGTTAGTAGTAAAGGTGGATCGATCTCGTTATGCAGACAGTCGTTGGTACACTGGTTCTGGAATATATCGTAATGTAAAACTGGTAAAGGTTCATAAACTTCATATACCCATTTGGGGAACTTTTGTTACTACTCCCAGTGTCACAAAAGATAACGCAGATATTCATTTGAGTATAAGTCTGAATAATACCACAGGCATTCCACAAACATGTAATGTTATTACTGAAATTATAGATCCCCTTGGTTCCGTTGTGGGAAGGATGGTGGATGAAGAGTGTTTTTCAAAAGAAGGACTCTCTGTTATTCATCAAAAACTATCCTTAAATAAGCCGCAGCTTTGGGATGTTCATAAGCCACAACTGTATAGGGCAAAGTCTTCAATCCTTCATAAGGGTGAAGTCATTGATCAGTATATTACTACCTTCGGTATTCGCTCCATAAAATTTGATAAAGACGAAGGCTTTTTCTTGAATGGGGTGAATATGAAAATCAAAGGTGTTTGTTTGCATCATGATGCAGGATTGGTTGGTGCAGCAGTACCTAATGGTGTTTGGAAGCGTAGGTTACAACTGTTAAAGGATATGGGGTGTAATGCCATCAGAATAGCTCATAATCCAAGTTCCGATGCGTTTTTGGACTTGTGTGACGAGATGGGTTTTCTGGTGCAAGACGAGTTCTTTGATGAATGGGATTACCCAAAAGATAAACGCTTAAATATGAATGAGCGTCACAATGATTATATAACCAGGGGATATAATGAGCATTTTCAGGAATGGGCAAAAAAAGATCTGACAAATACCATGTTGGCACACCGTAATCATCCAAGTATCATTCAGTGGAGTATTGGGAACGAAATAGAATGGACTTATCCGCGTAATGCAAAGGCTACGGGTTTTTTTGATAATATGAACTGGGATGGTAACTATTTTTGGTCGCGCCCTCCTTACTCGCCGGAAAGAATTAGAAAAGAATATGAAAGCCTGCCTAAGCAGACGTACGAAATAGGAAAGACAGCACATAAATTGGCTGCCTGGACCAGAGCATTAGATACATCACGTCCGGTGATAGCGAACTGTATACTTCCCTCGGCCAGCTTTGAGAGTGGCTATGCGGATGTGCTTGATGTGGTGGGGTATAGTTACCGAAGGGTCATGTATGATTATGCAAAGGAATATTATCCGAATAAGATAGTTATGGGTACTGAGAATGTTCCCCAATGGCATGAGTGGAAGGCGATTGTAGAACGCCCTCATATTTCAGGTACTTTTCTTTGGACGGGTTTTGATTATATGGGTGAGTCCAATGATAAATGGCCACGTAAGGCCACACCTAGTGGCTTATTTGATTTAGCGGGCTTTCCTAAACCAGCCTATCATATGTACAAAACCTTATGGTCTGATGAGCCGCATATTTATATATGCTCCAATACATTAGAGCAATCGTCATATCACGAGGTAAAGGGGAAAGTGGTGGAGAAAAAGCCAGGTGCATGGGAACATGTTTTGTGGTTTTGGTACAATGTCAATGAACATTGGAATTATAAAAATGGGGAACCCGTCATTGTAGAAGTTATTTCTAATGCTCCTCAAGTTGAACTGTTGTTGAATGGCCATTCTCTGGGTGTTAAAAAATTGGCTGACTTTCCGGATCGTATTTATAAGTGGGCACTTCCCTTTGAAGCGGGAAGGTTGGAGGCCAAAGCTGTAGATGAAGATTGTACGGCTGAAATTTATACGGCAGGTGAAGCATACGCTATCAAGGCACATATGGATCATGATAAGTTGGAGGGAAGTAAAAATGATGTGGCTCATATTGTTGTTCAGGTGGTTGATAAAGCAGGTTATCCGGTTACTAATACAGAGCAAGTGGTTGAGTTTGAGGTGTCTGGTTCTCTTAAGAGTTTAGGAGTGGATAATGGAAATCCAGAAAATGTACAAGCATTTCATTCAAATAAGATCACTACCCATAAGGGGAAAGCATTGATGATTGTGCAGGCGAGTGATCAAGTGGGCATGGGTACCATAAAGGTGAAATCAGGAAGTTTGAAGTCGGAGGAGCTTCATATAGAGGTGGAATAAACAGAATCAGAGATAAGATTTTAGCTTTTGGACTGGTTAGTGGTAAATGATTCACTCAACAAATACTGAACATATTTTGTAAGTGTTTGATATGGTGGTTAATGTGTTGTTTTTTGCTGCTTTGCTGAAATCTCGTTTTTTAGATTTTACACCCCTAAGTTTTATCATATTCACCCTAAGTTTGATATCAAATTACAGGATTGACCTGCCTGCACCATCATATATTCAGCACAAGTGCGAACCAGTTAATAATTGCTTTTAGGTACCAGATCTATACCCATGTAGAATGAGTAAGGCACATGTAATTGTAGCTTCAAAATTGAAATACATATTTAAACTATACATATGAAATCATCATTATACGAAGGAAATAAGACCTTCACAGTAGTAGAAAAAGAAAAAGAGGAGCCTAAGGCTGGAGAGGTGCGTGTTAAAGTGGCGTACTGTGGCGTTTGTGGTACTGATATGCATGTTTATCACGGAATGATGGACAATAGAGTGAATATTCCTGAAACTATTGGACATGAAATGTCTGGAACCATCGATGCTCTTGGTGAAGGAGTTTCTGGTTTTAAAGTAGGTGATAAAATAACAGTTCGCCCTTTGGATAACAGATTAGAAGAACCTTCTGATAAAGGACATAGTCATATTGCTAAGAAGCTAAAATTTATAGGTATCGATAGTACAGGTGCTTTTCAGCAATATTGGAACGTTCCTGCCTTTACATTGCATAAGTTAAAGGATACTACCGATTTGAAATTGGCAGCCTTAATAGAACCTTTGTCGGTGGCATGTCATGATGTACGACGAGGTGCCTTGAAAGCCGGAGAAACAGCTGTGGTATCAGGTGGAGGTCCTATTGGCTTATTGGTAGCTATGGTTGCCAAGAGTAAAGGAGCCCATGTTATACTTTCTGAGGTGAATGATGTGCGTGTGAAAATGGCGCAAGAGATGGGCTTTGAAGTTGTGAATCCAGCAAAAGAGAATTTGATCGAATATGTTGATAAAAAAACAAATGGCGGTATGGCTGATATTGTTTTTGAGGTAGCTGGTGTACAACCTTCATTGGATATTACTACTGAAGTGGTAGGTATTCGTGGACGTATCGTGTTGGTGGCTATTTATGGGGAGCCTAAACCAGTCAACTTATTTAAATATTTCTGGAAAGAATTAACCTTGATTGGAGCCCGCGTATATGAAAAAGAGGACTTTGATGAAGCGATAGACCTAATTACAGAGAATAAATATCCATTTGAGACCATTATTACAGATACTAAACCCCTAGAGAAGATACAGGAACTTTTTGAAAGTATAGATGCTACTCCAGATGGAATGAAATTTTTGGTGGACTGTCAATAAAAATTATAATGATCGATTAATCAAAATATAAAATGAGTGTATTAGATAAATTTAGCGTAGAAGGTAAAGTAGCCTTGGTAACAGGATGTAAAAGAGGTATTGGCATGGGTATGGCAATAGCTTTGGCTGAGGCAGGTGCCGATATTATTGGCGTTAGCGCATCTTTAGAAAAAGAGGGTAGTGCCGTTGAGAAGGCGGTAAAAGCAGTGGGACGTAAGTTCAAAGCTTATACCTGTGATTTTAGTAATAGAAAGGCGCTTTATGCTTTTATAGAAGAAGTGAAAGCCGAAAATCCTGTGATTGATATATTAATTAATAATGCAGGAACGATACTTCGTGCTCCAGCTGCTGAGCATCCCGATGAAATGTGGGATAAGGTGATTGAAGTAAACCAGAATGCACAATTTATCCTTACTCGAGAAATAGGTAAGGAAATGGTGGCACGTGGTGCCGGTAAAATAGTGTTTACAGCTTCGTTACTTACATTTCAGGGGGGTATTACTGTTCCTGGGTATGCGGCTAGCAAAGGAGCCATAGGCCAAATGACAATGGCTTTTGCCAACGAGTGGGCTTCTAAAGGAGTTAATGTAAATGCAATAGCTCCAGGTTATATTGATACGGATAATACTGAAGCATTGCGCAAGGATCCTGTTCGTTCAGAACAAATTTTGTCACGTATTCCTGCCGGAAGATGGGGTACGCCAGAAGACTTTGGTGGACCGGTCGTGTTCTTATGTTCAGAAGCTGGTGCTTATATGCAAGGATCTATTATGCTGGTAGATGGTGGTTGGATGGGAAGATAATTTAGCCCTTGTTTTAGGGTGAATATGCCTTGTATCTGAGAAATATAGAGGAGCCAGTGATGGCTCCTATTATTAAGAATTATGAATGCTTTATAGCCAATAGCCAACAACAAAAATATGAATTTTAAACAATACATCAACGGACAGTGGGTAGAACCCACAAATGGCGAAACAGCTAATGTGTTCAACCCCTCTAATGATGAGGTAGTTGGAACAGTAGCCAATGGAAATGAAAAGGATGCCCAAATAGCATTGGAAGCTGCTCAGGCGGCAAGTAAAGAGTGGGCTAAGGTACCAGCGCGCAAGAGAGCTGAATTAATGTACGCTTTTGTAAAGGAAATAAAAGCAAGCCGTGAAGAATTAGCTACGGTACTTACTAAGGAACAGGGAAAACTGTTTAAGGTGGCACAGTTTGAAGTGGATGTTTGTTGTTCTTTTATTGAATATGCTTGTGAGTGGGCCCGTAGGATAGAAGGAGATATTGTACCGTCGGATAATGAAAACGAACAAATCTGGATACAAAAGATTCCAAGGGGAGTTGTGGTTGCTATTACTGCATGGAATTTTCCATTGGCATTGGCCGGACGTAAATTGGGACCGGCATTAGTGGCTGGTAATACCATGGTGCTTAAGCCAACCACAGAAACACCTATGTCTACCTTGATGTTGGGGGAGCTGGCTAAAAAAGCAGGTATTCCTGATGGCGTTTTGAATATTGTTACCGGACCAGGTCGTACCTTGGGTACAGCCTTGTGTAAAAATGAAATTACTAAGATGGTAACCATGACAGGTAGTACACCCGCTGGTCAGGCTATTTTCAAAGCAGCCTCTGAAAACTTAGCGCATGTTCAGTTAGAACTTGGTGGTAAGGCGCCTTTTATTGCATTCGAAGACTGTGATATCGATGCGGCAGTGGCGGGAGCGCTTCATTCTCGTTTTGATAACTGTGGTCAGGTATGTACTTGTAATGAACGTATGTATGTCCATGAGGCGATCTACGATGTCTTTATGGAGAAATTTATGGCCAAGGTAAAGGAAATTAAGGTGGGCGATCCTTTTGATCCAACATCGGATATGGGTGCTAAGGTGAATAAGAGCGAGTTAAAGCATATGGTAGAATTGGTTGAGACAAGTGTGAAGGAGGGCGCTACCCTAGCTTATGGTGGTAAAACACCTGAAGGAAAGGAATTTGAGAAAGGAAACTGGTTTATGCCAACGATTCTTACGGATGTGAAACAAGAAATGACGATTGTGCATGAAGAAGCGTTTGGACCTATTCTTCCTGTTATCAAGTTCAGCGAATTTGATGAAGTAGTGAAATATGCCAATGATTGTGAGTTTGGACTGGCAGCCATGGTCTATACCAATGATATGAATCGTGTGATGCGTTTGAATAGCGAGCTCGACTTTGGAGAAATTTATATTAATCGCGGTCATGGTGAACTACATCAAGGTTTTCATAACGGATATAAAATGTCTGGAACAGGTGGAGAAGACGGGAAATATGGTTTTGAACAGTACCTGGAGAAAAAGACCTTTTACGTAAGGTTTAAAGCGTAATATATAAATTATGTATTGAGTATAAAGATATAATACGAATGGATGCACATCTTTATACTTAGGTCTTTATACTTTATACCAAGATAAAATGACAAAAATTAAAAATATAAAAACGCGCTTGTTCAAGGTGCCACTTGCAGAAGTCCTTTCGGATGCCAAGCATGGTGATCATTTTCACTTTGAACTGATTACGGTAACCATTACTTTGGAAGATGGTAGTGTCGGTACTGGTTATACATACACAGGAGGTAAGGGGGGGCATGCTATCAAAGCAATGATTCATTATGATTTAGCGCCTGCCTTGATGGGGAAAAATGGGGATGATATTGAACATCTGTATGACTTTATGGAGTGGCATGTTCATTATGTGGGTCGTGGTGGAATTGCTTCTTTTGCTATTTCAGCAGTGGATATTGCTCTTTGGGATATCCGATGTAAAAAAGCCGGACAAGCTCTTTGGAAAATGGCCGGAGGATCTGATAATACATGTAAAGCCTATTGTGGAGGTATCGATTTGATGTTTCCCTTACCCAAATTATTGGATAATATAAAGGGTTACCTGGATAGAGGTTTTAATGCTGTTAAGATTAAGATTGGACGTGAAAATATGGAAGAAGATATTGAGCGTATCAAGGCTGTTCGTGAATTTATTGGTCCTGATATTATCTTCATGGTAGATGCCAATTATTCCATGAGCGTTGAAAAAGCCATTGCTTGTGCCAATATCTTTAAGCAGTATGATATTTATTGGTTCGAGGAGCCTACTATTCCAGATAATTACAAGGGCTTTGGTGAGATTGCTAAGGCAACCGGTGTTCCCTTAGCCATGGGTGAGAATTTGCATACTATTCATGAGTTTGAGTATGCCATGTCTGATGCCAAGTTGTCTTTTGTACAGCCGGATGCCTCTAACTGTGGTGGAGTGAGTGGATGGTTGAAAGCAGCAAAACTGGCCGATGAAAATAATATCCCGGTTTGTTCTCATGGAATGCAGGAGCTTCATGTGAGTTTGGTTTCTTCTCAAACAAATGCCGGTTGGATAGAAGTACATAGTTTTCCCATAGATGAGTATACTACCCGACCTTTAGTGGTGGAAAACCATAGGGCTGTCGCTCCGGATACTCCTGGAGTAGGGGTTGAGTTTGTATGGGATAAGTTGAAAGAATATGAAGAAAAGTAAAAATCTGCTTATTGCTAATGTCCACAGAACGATAGTTTGTGGACATTAGTTATCAGTTAAAAGCTAAATGATGAAATCTACACATAATTTTTTTGGTAAGTATCAGGATCAGGAAATAACACAATTTGTTCTGGAAAATGACAACGGAATGGTTGTGAAAATATTGGATTTAGGGGCTACCATTAGCTCTATTACGATTCCGGGGAAAGACAAGAAACCCATCAGTATTGTTTGTGGCTTTGATTCTTTGGATGGATATTTTTCGGATGAATACAAGAGTAATGCGCCTTATTTTGGGTGTACTGTTGGACGTTATTGCTCACAAATAAAAGATGCTAAGTTTAGTTGTGAGGGGAAATCCTACCAGCTGGCTAAAAATTGTGGAGACAATAATCTTCATGGTGGACGAGTTGGATTTGATAAGCGTATATGGGAGGCTACACCTGTTGATACGCAAGGAAAAGTAGGGGTTCAATTTCACTTGGTAAGCAAAGATGGTGATGAAGGATTCCCCGGTAATGTGGAAGCTACTGTGATGATGTGGCTTACCAAGGACAACGAACTGGTGTTGAATTATAATGCGACTACTGACCAAACAACACCACTCTCCATGACGAATCATAGTTATTTTAATTTATCAGGATTTGAACGTAGTGTAGAAGGTTTTAAAGTGCAGGTAAATTCGAATAAACTGCAGGAGATGGATCATACAGGAGCTGGTACTGGAAAAATTTTAGATGTAAGTGGTACAGTTAATGATTTACGTGCAGGTAAAGTGATTAGTGATGTTCAGGAAAAGCTGGGAGATGGCTTTGAGCATTTTTATATATTTGAGAATCCTCATGAAGAGCTTAAGCCAGTGGCAAAGGTTGAGGATCCTGCATCAGGACGCAGTCTGGAAGTTTTTTCAACAGAGCCGTGTATGTTGTTGTATACAGCCAAATACATGAGCAATAAGTTAAAAAGAAAGGAAGACGAAATCTACGGTAAGTATAGTGCTTTTGCTTGCGAAACACACCGTTGGCAGAACGGTCCTAACATTGAAGGCTCACCGAGGTCATTCACAAAACCAAATGAAGTATTCAAAAGTACCACTGTATTCAAATTGGCTTATTAACCAGATTTAGGAATTATTACTCAATCAATAATATTAATATTAGCTGATAGATAATAGCCCAAAGCTAAAGCTATCAGTTTTAAAAAAAATCTAAATTTATGATTGGAATATTGTTTGCAATTTTTGCAGGAATTATGCTTGGATTTTATGCCATGCCCGAAAAGTTTGTGAAGAATTTTAATTTTGAGAACACTTGGGGTTTTTGTTTCTTGTTTATGCTTTGGATAGTGCCTTGTATTATTGGGTTTTCATTGGTGAATAACTTTACACAAGTATTAGCTGATGTGGGAACGCCCATATTACTGAAGATGTTAATACCTAGTTTTTTGTGGGGGATAGGTATGCTCATGTGGGGTAAGGCAATTAACCATATAGGTTTGTCTCTCGGATTCTCTATTTTTATTGGAACCATTGTGTTTGTTGGTTCAGTATTACCATTTTTTATTCATGGCTTACCGGCTACGAATATTCTTATCACTATATTATTGGGTATTTTGGTGATTTTGGTAGGTATTATCATGAATGGTCGTGCTGGTATTTTAAGAGAAGGCCATCAGTCGGCGCAACAAAGTGGTGCTTCTTCAATGGCTGTAGGTATTGTTATTGCTGTCGTAGGTGGACTCTTGTGTACTGGTTTTAATGTGGCCAATGAGTTTGGAAAGGATGCCATTGCTGCTGCGGTGGCACAAAATGGAAATGAGAGCTGGTTAACCTCTGTTGCTTCTATGTTTATTGTCTATGTGTCCGGTGGCCTGTTTGTAATTCCATATTTTATCTATCAAATATCTCGTAAAAATCTTTGGGGTAGTTTTAATGTAGTGGGGGTAGGTAAAAATATTTCGTTAACGGCATTAATGGCTGTGTTAAATTTTACTGCTTCTATTTTATTTGCTTATGCCGCTTTTGTATTGGGAAATAAAGGTGGTACAATAGGCTATGCTATATTTAATACGATGTCGGTTGTGGTAGCTGTTGTTGGAGGTATTATTACCAAAGAGTGGCTTACTGCCCCGGCTAAAGCCAAATCATCTTTGTATATTGGCTTGGCTGCCATGATCATTGGGGTTGTTATTATTGCCGTAGGAAACGGAATGGCATAAAATAAATATTGGCTCATCACGAGTTCTATTGTTCCTGTATCTTATACGAAGGCTTGATGTCTATTGCATCAAGCCTTCGTAAAAATCTATATTTTCAGCATTTAATATATCTACCGGTAACAGGTTTTGTGGATTGACGGCTTCTTTTCGGAACAAGGCATTGAATAAGAGCATGACAGCATTGAACCCTTGCGATTTGGATTGTTGACCTATGATCAGGTCTATGTAACCTTCTTTGAGGTAGGTGATGTTTTCGATGAGGGTGTCAAAACCTATTACAATAAAGTCTTTTCGCTTGTATTTCTTTAGAATAGAAGCAATTTTATATGCCCTGGAGTTTGGTACATATATGAGTTGAATATTGGGGTGTTTGTTTAAATATTGCATCAATTGTTTATCGTATTCCGACTCATCCTTATTGGTCTTGATATCTAAATGGAATATCTGCGATTGGTCCGAATGTTTATGGTCAAAGTATTGGATAAAACCGTCGATTCGATCCTGGAGGTGTGAATATTCCTGTTTTTCTTTTGAGATATATGCTATGAGAATGTGATGGTTTTTTTGTAATGCCATCGCACATAGACTAGCAGCAGTTTTTCCGGCTGCTATGGGATCTTGTCCAACATAGGATAGTGGATTTGCCAGTGAATGATGTATGTTGATGTGAACGAAAGGAATGCCCTTGTCATTTAAAAGTTCTGCGAAACTTAACGATTCTTGTAGGAACATGGGTACATAAACAACACCATCAGGGTTTGATTGGAGTATTTGTTCACAAGCTATTTTAAAATCATCCTTTCTAGGTAAGAAGAGAACCGTTTTTATGTCTACTTTAAATGAGGCTAACTCCGAGATGGCTTTATGGATTCCAGAGATAGGCCTTTCCCAATATTTAGTGTCGTTGGGGTTGGGAATCAGGCAAACAATATGAAGCTCTTTTTTTAAGGCTAGATTTCGAGCCATGATGTCTGGTGCGTACCCCAACTCCTGTATGGCTTTTTCTACTTTTTCTTTCGTTTTTTCAGAATACCTTCCGCGTTGGTGGATGATGCGGTCAACGGTTCCGGCTGAAACGCCTGCTTTATCTGCAATGTCTACTATTCTAATCTTCATACTAACTCCGAATTAACTAAAAAAAAACGATGTAAGAAAATTTCCGTCTTCAATGCCTTACCTTCTATTATAGGGTGACGCCACTTTTGAATATAGCAATCTCTTTAAATTTAGCGATTTCATGTTTTAGTTTTTTTCCACTGGCGACTTCTATTATAAATGAGGTCAGTTCTTTCCTTAATGCTTCCATACTCTTTCCTTCATCAATCAATCCACCCGCATTAAAATCCATCCAGTTATTTTTGTGTTTGAATAGGGTAGAGTTGGTAGCAATCTTCATGGTAGGGACAAAACTACCAAAGGGCGTTCCTCTTCCTGTTGTAAATAGCACCATTTGGCAGCCTGTAAATCCAAGTGCAGAGCAGGCTACCAAATCGTTTCCTGGCGACCAAAGTAGGTTTAATCCGGGTGTCTTTATTTTTTCTGCGTAATCGACCACATCACTAACCATGGCATGACCTCCCTTTTGAACACAGCCCAGTGATTTTTCTTCCAGGGTGGTGATTCCTCCATTTTTATTGCCTGGTGAGGGGTTTTCGTAGATGGGCTGATTACTGGTTCTGAAATAGTCTTTAAAGCCATTGATCAGGTCAACGGTTTTATCGAAAATGTTTTCTGTTTGAGCCCGTTCCATCAATATGGTTTCTGCACCAAACATTTCAGGTACTTCTGTAAGTACAGTGGTGCCTCCTTGTGCCACTAACCAATCTGAAAAGCGCCCCAAGAGTGGATTGGCCGTTATTCCTGAGAACCCATCACTTCCCCCACATTTTAAGCCTATGTTTAGTTTGGAAACAGGGACCTGGCTACGATGGTCTTGTTTCATCTTTTCACTAAGCATTTTCATGATTTTCAGTCCTTCCTCTACTTCATCCTCCACCTCTTGTGATATGAGAAAATGCACCCTTTCTTCATCCCATTGACCTATAATTTTTTTTAATTGTGAAATTTGGTTGTTTTCACATCCCAAGCCTAATACCAATACGCCTCCGGCATTGGGATGTTTGATGGCTGCTGCCAGGGCTTTTTGAGTGTTAAGGTGGTCACCCCCCAGTTGAGAACAGCCATACTGATGCCCCAATACCAATATGTCGTCTATGTGGCTGGTGTCTGTTTCTGCTTTTAACTGCTCTACGATTAGTTTTGCTTGGCCGTTTACGCATCCAACAGTGGGTATTACCCATAGCTCGTTTCTGATTCCTACATCTCCGTTTTTACGTTGGTAACCATGAAAGCTTAATCCTTCTTTTTTTACAGCAAGTTCTTTGCCATTGGGACTGTATTTGTATTCCAGATTTTCGTTTAAACCGGTGCGTACATTGTGCGTATGTACATGCTGTCCAATGGTGATGTCCTCTTTGGCTATACCTATGGAATATCTATATTTTATAATGTGCGCTTCTTTTTTGATGGTAGATGAAGCTATTTTGTGACCTTGAGGAATATCGTTAATAACCAATATTTCTTTTGTTCCCACTTGTATCCTCGATCCTTGGGTGATTGGTTCAAGGGCTACTATCACATTGTCATCGGGATGTATTTGTAAATAATTATTCATGGTTGCTGGATTTTATAAATTTACCTAATGCTGATTGAATACCATTTGTCATGATATCTTCTATGTTGGTAGCGATGGCCTCTGTTAGTCCGTTGATAGTTGTAAGGTCTGTGTTCCAAATCTTCTTATTGGCTAGTATACGTTTACTAAGGTCTGTGTAGGATTGCATGTTTTTCCAGGCATCCTGTATAAATGTGATATGAGCGTTATTGTCGTTAATGGTAAAAGGAATTCCATTGTATTCACCTTTGTATTGGATGAGTAGGGCGGCCAAAGAGAAAGTGATTTTTTGTGGTATTTTCCCTGTTGCCTGATAACCATCTATTAAGGAAGGGTAATCACGTGTCATCCACTTGGATAAGGAATTAAGCGATATGTCTTTTAAAAAGTGACGTATATATGGATTGTAAAACCTTTCGAGGATATCAGCTGCAAATTTATTTAGTGTTTCTGGTGAGCCCTGAATGTTGGGAATTACTTCCGATGCCACCATGTCGTGTATAAATCTGGAAATATTACTATCTTCAAAGGCTTCTTTTACCGTTTCATATCCACTTAATAAACCAATGGGAACCAATGCAGTGTGTGAACCATTTAAAATACGGACTTTCTTGTCTCTAAATTGGGTCATGTCTTCTAACCAAACCACGTTAAGCCCTGCTTTATCAAAAGGGTATTTTTCACGGGTTTGTTGGGGTGCCTCAATGGCCCATAAATGAAAATATTCACCCATCACCACCAAATTGTCCTTGTATCCCAGTTCTTTTTGAATTTGTTCTATATTATCCTTCGGAAACCCGGGTACAATTCTGTCAACCAGTGAGCTACAGAAGGTACAGGAGTCGTTTATCCAAATCATAAAGCCTTTCTCTAGATGGTTGCTAAGTGCGAGCTCAAGCACTATTTCTTTTAATTGAGTGGCGTTTTTATCTATTAGTTCGCAGCATATAAAATCAAGTCCCTTATCCTTGTCTCCTTTGAAGTGCAAGTAGCGCTGATATAGTAACTGACATACTTTTCCTGGAAATGATTGAGGAGGTGTTGCAAATATATCTTCGTTTTCTATTCGGCTTATTCCTGCTTCTGTGGTATTTGAAACCACCAGTTCTAATGCAGGGTGGAGAAAGTATTCCTGGTATCTTTTATAATGGGTATAGGGATTTACCGAATCGATGATGCAGTCAACCAGTTCTTTTTCTTCTATAGGTGTTCCATCTTTAACGCCCTGAAGTATTACATGGTATAGATTGTCCTGCTTTTGTAAATATTCAACCATTCCTTTATCGAGCGGTTGAACCACCACTACTCCGTATGGGGTTCCCAGTTCCTTATTCATTTTGTAAATCATCCAATCAACAAATGCACGAAGAAAATTACCCTCGCCAAACTGAAGTACCTTAAACGGATAGTTTGTTTTGCTTTGGTAAGTTGTTCTGTTTAATAAATTCATGTTATGATCTTTTATTTTTTAGACATCCAGTAATTTATTGACAAAGATATAAAAAAAAAGTGTGCGCACACGCAATTATTTTTTTAGGAAGAAACGAAGCTCGATTCAGTTTATCTTATATATGAAACGAGCCAAGGGAATTGTTTCACACACAGGAGGATGATCAATTCTTGTGTGGACCAAGAACCAAAGAAAGATAAGTTTGATCATATGAAGTTGGCCTTTTTTTGTGATTGTTGATTTTTTAAATGAAACGATCTTATAATTAGGTGATTGTGGGTAGTTGTGGGCTTGTTGTAATTTATAACTGTCAGTGGTGTTGTGGGCATATGTAACCTACGTTGCAATGTTTGGGACTTTTTTAGCATTGTGTGTATAAGCAATTTTTTTTCTTTGTACAAGAGAGTATCGACTCCTACTTTACAATCGAATGAATAAAAAAAATTACCTAATGTTGTATTTAAGAAGGATAATCCAGTACTGTTTCTTCGGACTGATAATTTTATTGTCATCCTGTGCGGAGAGGTTTATTTATAATGTTGAAAAGACGGCTAACACAGTCGTTGTTAAGAGTGATAGTTTGACTATTAGAATTGAGATAGTCGATGAATCTATCATTCACATAGAAAAAGAATTGGTAGGGATTGCTAAATATGAGATTCCTGATTATGTAACTATTTTAGATCCTCAAGATGTTGATTGGAGTATGGTTGAGCACAATGATCAGTTGGCTATCATCACAAACAAAGTTCGGGTGATTGTAAAAAGTGATGGAACAATAGAATACCAGGATTCTAAGGGAGAGACCTTGCTAGCAGAAACCAGGGCGCTTAGTTATATCAAACCGGATGCGCAAGTCGGTAACAGGGTTTCGCAGGCCTTTGAGGCAGGTGATGAAGCTTTATATGGACTGGGACAGTTTCAAAGTGGTATCATGAACTGGAAGAATGTGCCTGTACGTTTACAGCAATATAACCAGGAAATAGCCATTCCATTTTTGGTTTCCACCAAGGGGTATGGTATTTATTGGCATAATTATAGTCTTACGGATGTTAATGAGCCACAAAATGAGATTTCGTTTGGGGCTTTAGGTACAGTGAATGGAGCAGAGGACGATCATGTTGTGCCAGAGGATGGAGAGAAGGAGAATGTAGCAGCGTATGCGATCAAAAAGAATGTGGATAAAAATATACGAGAGACGATCTTTACGCCTACCCAAACAGGAGAATATACCTTTGAGGTATTGAGTGATCACAACGGCCGTATGCGTGGAGAAGTCAATCTGAGCATTGATGGAGATGATATTGTCAATTATTCTACTATCTGGATGCCTCGAAGATATGCAGGTAAAAAATATTTAGAAGCAGGTAAGTCTTATAAAGTTGTATTTCAAAATACCGGGGCTAAAATACCAGGGCGTGTTTTTTATAATGAACCGGATTATAATAAAACAGTATTTAGTAGTAGTCAGGGAAATAGAGTTGATTATTATGTGGTACAAGGAGAGAATCCTGCAGAGGTGATAGCGCAATACCAAAAATTAACAGGTAAGGCGCCCTTATTTCCTAAAAGTGCTTATGGGTTTTGGCAATGTCGCGAAAGGTATCATAACCAAAAGGAGCTGTTGGAGAATGCGCATGAGATGAGAAAAAGAAAAATACCATTTGATAATATTGTACAGGATTGGTTTTACTGGCCTAAAGGAACCAAAGGGCCCGAGTGGGATAGAAAAAAGTATCCCAATCCAAAGGCGATGGTGGATGAGTTAAAAGATCTCAACCTTAAATTAATGGTGTCTGTTTGGCCGGAAGTGAAAAATACCAAACTGGAAGAAAAATACGAACTTGCTAAAATAGAGAGTAGTAACTATGTGGATATCTATGACCCGGAAATAAGAGAACGTTTTTATAGAATGTTAAGTGATTCGATGTTTCATCTAGGTGTTAATTCTATATGGCTTGATGGAACAGAACCAGAAGGTGTGACTAATTCAAAAGTGAATACTGCCATAGGACCCTATGAGAGGGTTCAAAATCCATATTCGTTGGAGGTAACCCGGGCTATGTACGAGGGGAGAAGAAAGGAATTTCCTAATGAGCGTGTTTTTAACCTGACTCGTTCTGCGTATGCAGGACAACAGCGTTATGGAGCTACCTCCTGGTCTGGCGATGTGGAGGCTTCATGGGAACAATTCTCAGAACAAATTGCAGCAGGTCTAAATTTTACCATGGCAGGAATCCCTTATTGGACACATGATATTGGTGGATTCTTTAGAGATTCTAAATCTATTAATGCGACATATGATAGCCAATATACGAATTCGGAGTATATTGAGCTGCTTACACGTTGGTTCCAATTCGGCACTTTTAGCCCTGTTTTTCGTATTCATGGATATGTTTCTGAAACGGAAATATGGCGTTATAGTCAAGAATTTGAAGAGATGGCACGTAAATTTATCGACCTGCGTTATCAGTTGATGCCATATATTTATTCAGAAGCATGGAAGGTAACCAACGAGAGCCATTTGTTGATGAGTCCTTTGGTATATTATTTTCCGGAGGATAAAAATACCTGGGGAATTAAAGATCAACTTTTCTTTGGTGAATCTATGATGGTCTCTTTTGTTACAGAATATAAGCAGCGTACTAAAGATGTTTATTTACCGGAGGGAGATTGGTATAATTTCTGGACCAATGAAAAGGTCAAAGGTAATGTGACTATGACCGTGGAAGCTCCTTTTAATAGTACCCCTATTTTTATAAAAGCAGGATCGATTATACCTATGGGGCCTAAAATTCAATATGCAACGCAAGAGACCGATGAACCTACTTGCATAAAAATTTACCCCGGTAAGGATGCTTCTTATACTTTGTATTTCGACGATAGCGAAAGTTATGATTATGAAAATGGAGTATTTGCAGAATTGCTGATTTCTTATTCTGAGTCGGATAAGAGTGTGAAAATCGAAAAAGGAAGAGGAAATTATGTGGATTTCCAAGGGAACCCTATGCCATTAATGATGGAACTGGTAGGGTCTGATAAAGAGCATCAAGTATTTTTTAAGGGAAAAGGAATAGAATTTAACTTTTAATTGGCTAGAGATTTATATATCATGAGGATCGTGTTGATAATTATCGCAATTGTTCTTGTAAGCTTTACGCAGGCGCAGAGCAGAGTGGGTATTGGGAAGGTTGATTTTTCAGATTGGAATGGAATTGCAAAGGTGAAAAATAACTGCGCAAGCATGCCCAATGGGGATACCATATCCTATACTTATGCCAATCAAAATAGGACTTACTTTCCAAACATAGGTAGGAATTATTATGGGGATGCAGCTGACTGGACTCCCTATTCGGGAGTTTGTTTTGATATTTATTTAAAGTCAGACGCGCGTACAGATGTTTGTGCTATTTTTAAGGTGGATTCTCTTGATTACGATGAACAAAACCCCGTGAGCACTGCAAAAATTAGATTGAATGGAAACGGTTGGCATTCAGTGTATATACCATGGGAGATGTTTGAGGTAGATGCTGGACAAAAATGGGGGACACTCTTTGCAGTCAAGCATTTTTTAATCACAGCTCAATCTAAGGGTAATTCGATTTATCAGATTAGAAACGTGTATTTGACAAAGGGAAGAACGCTTGCTTTGGAGTCTCCCATTAAAGGAAAGTCGTCTCATGCAGGTTCGCTTGTGTATTATGAATTGAAGGTAAGCAATACCACTGCCGAACCGCAAGGGGTAAGCTTGAGAATTGAAACCGAGGGATGGGAGTCTATGGAGGCAATTATTCAGCCTAGTTTGATGGATTTGGAAGCCGGCGAGACCAAAACATGCAGGCTAACTGTCAATATACCCGCAAAGTTACCTGCCGGTATTCGCGAAAAACAGCTTGTTAAGGCTATTTCCAATGGCAGTGGAGCTTCTCTTGCAAGTATGGAATTTATAACGGCAGTGCGTATTCCTTTTCCAAATATCATGTTTACGGTTGAAGGTTGGCAGCAGGTGAGAGATAAAGTAGATAAATATGATTGGGCCAAAGAAAGTTATATGGATTATGTAGGGAAAGCTGACCGTTGGAAACCTCGAAAACCTGCCTATTTAAACGAAAAGGAAGGCGTATCTATTCTTGGGAAGCCCATATTGAGTGAAGCAGAAAGCAAAAATATATTGAATTGTGCGATAGCGTATCAACTCACCCAGAATAAAATATACGCAAAAAAATGTATTGAATATTTGCGTCCTTTGGTGGATGAGAAGATGGGATATCCAGCCAGATTGGTTGGAGGAAGTAATTCTTTTGTGGGAGAAGGAAAGTTCTGGCAGGCTACAGCACGTGCCTACGATCTCATACGTACCAGTGAAGTGCTTACTGAAAGTGATCATGAACGCTTTGAGAAAACCTTTCGTTTATTTGTTACGCGTACGATACAGGGTAACACGAGAGGAGCCATTAGTAATTGGAATGTGGCAGAAATTACAGCAGCACTTTATTGTGCTTTAAATTTACAGGATTGGTACCTGATAGATCACTTGTTAAATTCTTCCACAGGGGTATATAAACACCTGGAACATGGGATTATGAATGATGGCTGGTGGTACGAATGTGCAGTGGGATATAATACGTGGGTGGCTACAGAGTTTTCTGAAATAGCGATTGCGCTGCAACCTTGGGGAATTAATTTTAAGGATAGGCAGTTTCCGATGGGTACTTCAAAGCATTTCTCTTTGCTTGCAAGCCGTAGAAAAAGTGGTATTATGGGGATGGAGTTCGAAAAGTGGGGCAATATTGAGCGTAATAGTATTGGTATTAAGGATATGTGGGATGCAGCTATTCCTTTTGTTGATTTTCGTGGGGTGTTGCTTGCGGTCAATGATGCTTTAGAAGGTAAACTCTCAGGTAAGGATTATGAGTTAGCTTATTATCTCTATCGTGATCCGGAATATGCAGCGATTGTAAACCGAAGTGAAAAACGTGATTTATTGTATGGTGTACCTGATTTACCCAAGGTTAATTCAGAGAAAATGAAACAATCGGCCTATGCTGATAATATGGGAATTGTACAGTTACGCTCTCAAACAAAAAACCGAGAACAAAGAGACCAAATTCAAGCAGCCTTGCATTATGGATCGCATGGGGGATATCATGGACATTTTGATCGTACAAATTTGGTAAGCATGATGCGTTATGGTCGTAGTTTTTATGGAACTCTTATGTATTGGTATGGGTATAGCAGCTATTTATATAAGTTTTTAAAACAAACTTCCATCAATAAAAATATGGTGGTTGTGGATGAGAAAATGCAACAGCCGGTTGAAAATTACAGGACTTTATTTCATGCAGGTGAAATGATGCAGGCTACAGTTGTAGAAACGAATTCGCGCTGGAGCTATCCCCCTTATGGAGGAGGTCATGATTTAGAAAAAGCGATGTGGCAGGAAGGACGTAGTATCTTTATTCCCGAGGATGTGCCTGATTATGGCCAATGTACAGGTTTTACAGAGCCTGTGATGCAGCGGCGTTTGATGTTGGTCATGGATGATTATGTGGTGCTGGCTGATTATCTTGAAGGAGAACAAGAACATCAATTCGACTGGACTTTCAATGCCAAGGGTTTTAAAGGTATAGAGGCCGATAAAAAAGTATATCTGCGCCATACAAACCAAAGAAGTACGGATCCATTGGGAAGTGCTCAGTTTATTACCGATTGCGACTGGTGGAACGTAGAAGGAACCTCACGGACTCAGTTTGAGATGTGTTGGGGAGAGGGGTGTGATAATGCGGGTGTTCGTTTGCCGTATAGTCTGGAGGGACCATTGAAAATAGATGTGTTTAATGCCTGGCCTCTAAAAAAAGATATCATGATTGCGGCTTCCAATGAAAGCTTTTATGTAAATAAACAGCTTTGGTATACTGTAATAGCGGATGGTAATACCTTGGTTAGTGATAGTACGGGAGCCTGGATTCTTGGGAGCCGACATGTTTCGCTTGATATTGAAGGAACTAATAGATTGGAACTGACAACCCGAACACCCGGGAAAATAAATAATCGTACCATTTTTTGGGGGAATGCCAAGGTGGTACTGAAAGATGGATCCGAAATTTATCTTTCTTCTTTACCGATAAAATATGAAAATATGGCTTTGCCAGCGCATGAAGGGAAGGACTATTATAATGGCCCTATTAAAATTCAGGGTGAATTAATGGAGTTTTCAATTCCCGGTATGCCGATGAACGATAAAGTGACCGGTAAAATAGCAGTAGACCTTTCTGGTTTGGATGTGGTTCGGTTCGAAGCCAAGATCGGAAGTGACTATCCAATGGGAGATGAAACTTCTCGTTTAAAAAATATGGCGGTTAGAAGTGCAGGTTCGAAAGCTCGTTATCTATCGGTTATAGAGCCTTATGAAACGGAGTCGGTGATTCGGTCTGTGACAGCTGAATCTCCAGATGAATTGCGGGTAGTATTAACGGATGGCCGTATACAAAACATTTCAATTTCGAATATGGAAGGCAAAAATGGACAAGTAAAAGTAGCTGTAACCGAAATCAAAGATGGACAGGTGATTCGCAAAGAAGAAAGCAATGAATACAGACGTGATTGATCAATCTGGGGTATTTAAGAAAGATGATTTAGTTGTATTTTGGATGGAGAATCGTAGGAAAAGGTAGTCATCATTAGTAGGCTTGTTGTGTTAGAACACGAATTGTACATGATGATTGCTGTGTTACGACTGTGGGCTTAGGGTTTGTTGTATGGAGTTTAAAGTAAGAGATATGAGATATATTATTTTGTTTTTGATGATGGCGTGTTGCTCAAAGGTGTCTGCCCAAAATATGATCTTTGATCAATGGGGAAAGGCGCCTGTCAATGGGGGGTTCGAGATGGCGGATTATTGGGTATGGGGTAGCTCAGTGATTAAAGGTGATGATGGTCAATATCATATGTATGCTTCGCGTTGGCCTAAATATCTAAAATTTCACCCGGGATGGATGATGGCTTCTGAAATTGTCCACGCAGTATCTGATACTCCTGAAGGTCCTTATGAATTCAAAGATGTGGCTTTGGGTGCTCGGGGTGCGCAGTTTTGGGATGGTCGTTCGTGTCATAATCCCAAAATAACAAAGTATAAAGATCAATATATACTTTATTACATGGGATCCACACATCCTTTTGAAAATATAAACCAGGAAAATGCCAGTGAACTTACTCTTACTAGTAAGTGGTGTATTGCCGCTAGATGGAGTAAGCGCGTGGGTATGGCTACTTCTAAAAGTCCGGATGGTCCTTGGCACAGACTTGATACTCCTGTTTTGGATGTGAAGCCTAACTCGTTTTATAGCTTTTTAACCTCGAATCCATCTCCTCTTATTAAAAAGGATGGATCGGTGGTTCTTCTGTTTAAAGGACGTAGTTATAAAACGGATAGTATTTCGCATACTGGTCAGTTTATTGGAGTGGCTACGGCCCCTTCTTTTGAGGGACCTTATACGGTTGTTGGAAATGAGCCTTTGTTCTCGAAAGACAAATTTGGTGAAGTTGAAGATCCTCATTTATGGAGCGATAAAAATGGATACCATATGATTGCTAAAGATATGACTGGTCAAATTATAGGAAGTCGTCACGGTGGAGTGCTGGCTCATTCCTCAGACGGGATTCATTGGACTTTGGATGCTTGTCCGCAGGCTTATACCCGAACTGTTCAATGGGATGATGGACAAGTTATTGAACAAGGACAATTAGAAAGGCCTTTTGTGTTGGTTGAAGAGGGTGAGCCTACTTATATTTTTTTCGCTACCATGGATGGTCCGGGTGGTTTTGGGAATGGAACTAAAACCTGGAATATGGTGATACCATTGAAAAAAGAATAAATAAAAATATGTTAAATATCTTAAGGAGTTAAAAGATGAAAATATTACTAGTCTGCGTGTTAATGGTTATAGCTTATTCAATATCCGCTCAGAAGAGTGTGAAAGTACACTATGTGGATTTAAATAAGGGAAATAATGTAGGTAATAACTTTATTAAAGAGTATATGCCCCAGGTTTTGGAAGATAAGGGTCGGGTTCGTACTATCAGATTATATCCTGAAATTGAATTTCAAAAACTAGATGGTATTGGAGGCGCATTTAATGAGATTGGCGGAGAAGCATTGATGTCATTGCCTACCAAAATGCAGGATGAGGTGATGGAAAATATATTTAGTGTGCAGGATGGAGCTGGATTCTCTTTCTGCAGAACCGCTGTAGGTGCCAGCGATTTCGGAATAGATGCATACAGTTATAACGAGGAGGAAGGAGATTATGAGATGAAACACTTTTCCATCAAACGAGAAAAGAAAACAGTGATTCCATATATTCAAAAGGCATATAAGTATAATCCTGAAATGAAACTTTTTGCTTCACCTTGGAGTCCTCCAGCATGGATGAAATATTCTGGTTATATGGATAGAGGCGTGGAATTTACAGACAAGAATAGTTTGAAGGATGAACCTGAAATATATAAGGCATATGCATTGTATTTCTCAAAATACATAACAGCATACCGTAAAGAGAATATCCAGGTAAATCGCTTGGTAGTACAGAATGAAAATGATGCCAATACTAAATATCCTTCGTGTGAGATGCCTGTTGATCAAATGGGCAAATTTGTGAAGAATTATCTAAAACCACGCTTTGATGCCGATCGTATAAACACCGAAATATGGGCAGGAACCTTTAGGACAGCAGGACAGCTGGATGCTATTGAGTTTGCTGCTAAAAAAGAATATCATGATGTATTTGATGGTGTGGGTATTCAATATACTGCTTCGCAGCATATACAGGATATCAGAAATTTGATGCCAGCAACCACTATTATGCATACCGAAGGAAGGTGTGAAAACGGAAATAATACGGTGGCACAAGCCAAGAAACGTCTAAGCGAAGTGGCCAGCTATATTAATTATGGAGTAACTAATTATTGTTACTGGAATATGATTTTAAATGAAACAACCGAGAGTGGTTGGGACTGGAAGCAAAATTCATTGATCAATATCGATCGACAAAATAAAACAGTTAGCTATAACCCTGACTTTACAGTGTTTGCACTTATGAGTAAATTCTTACAACCTGGCGTGGTGCGAATTGCACATTTTTCGCGAGCAACCATTATTTCAGTGAAAAATGAGGGTAGTATTTATGTGCTTATACAGAATGATGAGGATACTCCTAAAACCCATCAGTTGCAACTGGGTAATGAAGATTCATTTGAGGTTCAATTGCCTGCTAATTCATTATCAGCCATCGAGGTAAAACTTTAAAAGGTAGTGGGTGTAGTTTTGTTTTTGCGTTGAGTCATTAAAAATGAAATTTAATTAAAGTATATGAAACGAGCCATGAGAATAGCTTCACACACACAGTGATGATTATTTCTGGCGAATTCCATATAACTTTTGAAAGAAAAATATAAACATATGAAAAATCTATCTATCAGGAGATTGTTGTGCTTATTTTCTGTAAGCATGATGATGTTGTTTCTTGTGAGTGGGTGCAACCAACCTGTAAAAAAAAGTCATTTAAAACTCTGGTATGATGCACCTGCGGCAGACTGGAATGAAGCTTTACCTATTGGAAATGGACGATTGGGGGCTATGGTGTACGGTATTCCCGTGCAAGAAAATATCCAGTTAAACGAGGGTACGCTTTGGGCCGGAGGTCCACATCGAAATGATAACCCTGAAGCAAAAGATATTTTGCCAGAGATTCGTCAATTGTTGTTTGACGGTAAGTATAAAGAAGCCCATAACTTGGCCAATGCGAGAATTATTTCTAAAACTTCTCATGGAATGAACTATGAAACAGTGGGAAATTTGAGATTAAATTTTGATCATGATGACGCGTTTAGTAATTATTACCGTGAATTAGATATTGAGGATGCTGTCAATAGAACCGCTTACATCGTTGATGGAGTGGAGTATCAACGAGAAATTTTTACTTCTTTTACTGATCAGGTAATTGTTATTAAATTAACGGCCAGTCAAAAAGGTAAGATCAGCTTTTCTGCCGCAATGGATCGTCCCGCACCTGCAGTAGTAGATATAGCTACTGAAGGGAATAATATTTTAAGTATGAGGGGTAAAGGAGCTGATTTAAAAAGTAAAAGAACACCTAAAGGAGCAGCTCCTATTGAGGGCCGTGTGAAGTTTGAATCGAGGTTGAAGATTGTACCGGAAGGGGGCGCTTTAAGCGCTACTGATAGTACTTTGGTTTTAAAAGGCGCCAATAGTGCAACGTTATACTTATCTGTTGCTACTAATTTTGTGAATTATCAAGATGTTAGTGCAGATGAGCACGCGCGAGTTACGGCCTATTTGGCCGGAGCGGAAAAGAAAAGCTATGAACAGTTAATCGCAGATCATTCTGCATTTTATCAAGGTTATTTTAATCGAGTAAGTCTTGATTTAGGAGAGACTGATTCCATTAAAAATGCTACAGATGTACGCATACAACAATTTGCTCAAGGAAATGATCCTGCTTTGGCTGAACTGTATTATCAGTACGGCCGTTATTTGTTAATCTGTTCTTCACAGCCGGGAGGTCAAGCATCTAACTTACAGGGTATATGGTGTAAGGACTTGGCTCCACCATGGAAAAGTGCTTATACGGTAAATATCAATACGGAAATGAATTATTGGCCTGCTGAGCCTACAAATTTGGGCGAGATGCATGAACCTCTTATAGATCTTGTTAAGGAACTATCTGAAGCAGGTCGTCAAACGGCACGTGATATGTATGGTGCTGATGGGTGGGTATGCCATCATAATACCGACCTTTGGCGGATTTGCGGTCCGGTGGATGGCGCTACTTGGGGTATGTGGCCCAGTGGTGGTTTGTGGTTGAGCCAGCACTTGTGGGAGAAATTCTTATACAATGGAGATATAAATTACCTGAAAGAGGTATACCCTGCCATGAAGGGTTCTGCAGAATTTGTGCTGAGTTTTTTGACTCCAGAACCCGATCATGGATGGTTGATTTTTGCACCGTCTACTTCCCCAGAAAACAGACCGGCACATCATCCTAATATGGTTAATATTGCTTATGGAACCACAATGGATAATCAACTGATCTTTGATATGCTAAGCAAAACAGCTGCGGCAGCCAGTTTTTTAGGTGTGGATGAGGACTTTGTTAAAAAAATTGAGTCTACTATACCGAAATTGGCCCCCAATCAAATTGGTCAGCATGGACAGATTCAGGAGTGGATTCATGATTGGGACGATCCCAAGGATAAGCACCGTCATATTTCTCAATTATATGGGATGCATCCTTCTAATCAATTCTCACCTTTCCGTACGCCTGTTTTAGCAGAAGCAGCCAGGAATGTATTGATTTACCGTGGAGATCCTTCCACAGGATGGTCCATGAACTGGAAGATTAATCAATGGGCTCGTTTGTTAGACGGTAACCATGCCTATAAAATGATGACAGATCAAATTAAGTTGGTTGGGAGGCCTGATTCTCCTAAAGGAGGTGGTACTTATACTAATATGTTAGATGCGCACCCTCCTTTCCAAATTGATGGAAATTTCGGTTTTACTGCTGGCTTAACTGAAATGATGCTGCAAAGTCATGACGGTGCGATTCATCTGATCCCTGCCTTGCCCGATGTTTGGAAGGCTGGATGTGTAAAGGGCTTGCGTGCGCGTGGTGGATTTGAAATAGAGGATCTGGAATGGAAGGATGGAGTAATTGAAAGGGTTATTATTAAATCATCATTGGGAGGAAATTGCCGAATTCGTTCTTATTCTCCGCTGACAATGAAGGGGGGAGAAGAACTGACTTTGGCCGAAGGTGTGAATGAAAACCCTTTCTTTCAAGTGCCAGATATTCAAAAACCAATTATCTCGGATGAAGCCGAACTTAAAGGGTTTTATGTGAAAGATACTTATTTGTATGATGTGGCCACAGAGCCGGGAGAATCTTTTGTTTTAATAAAAAAATAATGAGAAAACGAACCATGCTTTTTTTTTAATGATGAAGATGGTGAGTTTCAAATGACTATGTGAAATTAAATCTAAGTACATGAAAATATTTATAAGTGTATTAATTATGAGTGTGATGGTTGTTTTGAGTGACGCTCAAAATCCGGTTTTTACACATGTTTTTACCGCAGATCCCTCTCCTCATGTGTGGCCCAATGATGACCGACTTTGGGTATATACCAGTCATGATGAGCCGGGGTCTAATAACCATTATGGTATGACGGGTTATCATGCATTTTCAACAACAGATATGGTTCATTGGACAGATCATGGTCGTATCTTACATTTGGAGAACGTGGAATGGGCAGAAAGCCATGCTTGGGCCATGGATGCCGCTTATTATCGTGGTAAGTACTATCTGATATACTGTATGAAAGAGGCCGGGATTGGTCTTTTTAGAACAGGAGTTGCTCGTAGTGATGTTCCGCAAGGCCCCTTTACTGACCTAGGTTATATTAAGGGCGTTGAATTTGGTCAGGATCCAGCTATTTTTATCGATGATGATGAAACCCCATATTTGTTCTGGGGGCATGATAGAAAGTGTTTTGGTGCAGCATTGAATGATGATCTTATGTCTATTAAACCGGAAACATATGTTGATCTGACTTCTCAATTAAAATATGTATTTGAAGGGCCATGGGTTCATAAGTTCAAAGGAAAATATTATTTAAGCTATCCGGGACTGACGCCTCGTAAGTGGCCAGAGAAAATGTTTTATGGTGTTGCGGATCAACCCTTAGGACCCTATGAGTTTAAAGGATGTTTTATGGATGATTTTGAGGGGCAAAGTGGAACGAATCATGGCGGTACAGTTACTTACAAAGGAAAAGATATCATGTTTTACCATAGTGCCTGGCTATCGGGTGGATTAAGCGAAACACGCTGTGTAATGGCTGATTATCTGAATTATGATGAAAAAGGAAATATTATTTCAATTGTTCCTTCCAAAGAGGGTTTAGGATTGGCTGACCGGACAAAAACAACGATATTATTGGAAGCTGAAAATGGCTTTGCTGCCGGAGGTGATTTGTACAATGTAATTGTTGATACATGGATCAAGGACTACAGTGGGAAAGGCTACGTGACTAATTTTGATAATCCGTATGATCATGTATCCATGTTAGCTCAAGTGGCAAGACCTTCAAAATTTCGCTTTAAAGTCAGGTACGCCTCACCCGATGGAGAATCTAATCATGATGTTTTGATAAATAGTCATTTGTATAGAGATTTTGTTTTTCCTGCATCCAAGACCTTTCGGGAAATAGATTTTGGTATTGTTGAACTGAAAGAAGGTGATAATTTAATACGCATCTTCAAACGAAATTGGAAGCCTTCGAAAGGAGATTTGGCCATTGATTATGTCAAGCTGGAGCAGGTGTTTGAAGATGAAGACTAGTGTGTTTGTCAATAAATAATAATTGAAAGAGATAAAAAATATGAAGTGTAAATTTTATGTATTGCTGAGCTTTCTTGTGCTTTCGCAATTTAACTATGGGCAAAAAAGCATCCGTGTGGATGCGGGAACCAAAGGTGAAAAATTTGAACATTTTTGGAGTAAATGTGTAGGAGCGGGTCGAGCGAATGAAGCTTTGCGCGCCGGTTGGCTGGAACAAATGGAGAAAGTGCAACAAAATTGCGGTTTTGAGTATGTTCGCTTTCATGGGCTTTTCCATGAAGATATGTTTCCCGTATTGAGGGAAAAAGGAAAACTGGTATATAATTGGCAATATATTGATGATGTTTTTGATCGTTTGTTGGATATGAATGTACGTCCTTTTGTTGAATTGGCCTTTTTTCCCAATGAGTTTGCCGCAGAAGATTCAAAAACGGTGTTTTGGTGGGAGGCAAAAGTAACTCCTGGACCTGATTTTGCCTCGCAATGGCACGACTTAATTGAGGCTTTTACCCAACATGTTGTAGATCGTTATGGGATTGATGAGGTGCTTACATGGTATTTTGAGGTATGGAATGAACCTAATTTATATCCTTTCTTTTTTCATGGAAAGAAATCGCAATATTTTGAGCTGTATAAGCAATCTGCTTTGGCTGTAAAATCGGTTGATGAACGATTGAAAATAGGAGGTCCTGCTACCAGTAATTTTGTCCCTGATACTCGTTTTGATGGCGAAATAATTAATAATGAGGTGTCGATGGAGGTTTTTAAGGTGGAGGATATCAATACCCTTCAGTGGCATGGTGTGTGGATAGAGGATTTCCTGAAGTTTTGTGAAAAGGAAAAACTACCAGTGGATTTTATTAGTACACATCCATATCCCACAGATTATGCTTTTAATCCGGAAACCGGCAAAGGAAGAGGCCTGACGCGTCATGTACATTCTATTATAGACGACTTGGAGTGGTTGCAGAAAATCGTTCAAAATAGTGCCTATTCAAATGCTGAAATTCATCTAACAGAATGGAATACCAGCCCTAGTAGTCGTGACCGAATGCATGATTTATTACCGGCAGCCGCCTATATTGTAAAATCGAATCTCGATTGCATTGGCCTTACTAATTCTTTGGCTTTTTGGACTTTTACTGATATTTTTGAGGAAAAGGGTGGTGCAGCAAGTATCTTTCATGGTGGATTTGGAATGATTAATTTTCAAGGATTGGTAAAGCCTTCTTACCATGCTTATCGTATGTTGCATTTATTGGGCGATGAAAAGTTGTATAAAGATGATGCTGTGTTCGTAAGTCGTAATTCTGGCGATGGAAAGATTGTGGCCTTGGCCTATAATTATCCCAAAGAAAATGAGGGATCGGTTCCTGCTGGTTATAAGAGTTATGAGTATTTAAGTGAGGGTTCATCCAAACAATTGAAGTTGGAACTAAAGCATCTAAAACCGGGTGCGATGTTTCAAATTGAAATACTGGATAAGGATCATGGTAATGTGTGTCACTCATGGGAGAAAATGGGAAAACCGGAACCTCCGACGCGTGAACAGATCAAAGTATTGAAAAATGTAGCAGAAAATTTAAAAACAGAAACGGTGGTGGCAGATAAGGATGGAAGGCTTACAATAAATAGAGAAATAGCCCCTTGGAATGTTATGTTGATTCAGCAGATTAACTAGTGGGTAGTCAATGAAAATGGTTATTGAAATAGAAAAAAAGAGCATCGGTCTGGACTGAGTGCTCTTTTTCTTAGAATCTGAGGTGTGCAGAAAGCTTTTATTTGTTTTGTGCGATTTGTTTTACATAGGCTTCAAATGCCTTTAAATGCCCCATTGTTTTATCCTTTTCAATGGTCGAAGTCACCCAATGACTAAGGTATTTGGTGGGCTTTGAAATAAAAATGAATTGAGTGCCGTCATCTATTTTTTCTGGATAAGTAGACGGGTCAATATGGATGGCAGCACCTACTTTAATTTTTTCGGCAGCTACGTCTTCAGGATGATATCCCCACGAAATAATGTAGTGATCCGATTGTTTAATTTTCTGCCCTTTATGATAGTTAATGCCAGTAACAAACTGAATGGGTCCATTGCATAGAGCAAATGCCTCTACCTTCATTTCTCGGATGCCAGTATACGAAGTAACTCTTACCAAAATATCTACCTTATTTCCTTTATAGGGAATGTCTTCTGAGAGCATCTCCATTTGAGAATAGCATTTTTCTTTTCGGACCTTGACGGTACGCATTGAAACAGGAGCAAGTGGAATTATTTTTTCCCCGTCCCATAATCGTATTCCTCCCAAACCTACTGAAGATCCAGCTTTATAATAATCCGCTCCATAGCCATTTCTTTGTTCTTGTTCGCTGGGATACCATTTTGCCTCTTTTAATTCAAGACCAGGTTGTTGTTTGTTATACACGTCAATGGCACAGGCTTTATTATTAAAATATAATCGTAATGCCATCCATTCATTCTCAATGGCAGGACCATGATGTCCGATTTTTTTGTATAAATCGCCCGAAGCGTCTTGTATTTTATCAACATAAAGGGAGTCTATTCTCAAAAATAAACTCGCGTCGGTTTTGTTTTGTGCCTCCAAGGCTAGCGATAGCAAGCTGATGAAGAAAAAAAATAAGGTTGTTTTCATATGATTATAATTTGTTTTTCAGTTGCCATATGGAACTCACCGTGATAATCATTCTCCTGTGTGAGAGATCACTCTCATGGCTCGTTTCATATGATTATATTTATTTTTCAGTGGTTATATGGAACTCGCCTAGCTTAATCATTCCCCTGTGTGTGAAACAATTTTCATGGTTTGTTTCATGCGCTAAACTTGTTTTTTATGCCTAATAGGGCGTTAAAATTTATTAGGAGCGCCCAATGTTATTTGTACAAATATATAAAATATCTCGTTGAGTTTGCGCACACGCATATTCGATTTCCATACAAGTACCATCAGGTAGATCGGCACAATGGTTGACGTTATTAAGATAAAGTGGATATTTAATTTCTCAGCTTGTCTGAAAATTTTTGTATGCAATCCCCAAAATACCACACCTGGATTTTGGAACCTGTTCCCCCAAAAGAGAATGAAGCAGGATGTTGGCTATGACTTATACTGCGGAGTTCTGTTTGGATGTTAACATTTATTGCATATAAAGGAAACAAGCGTACCATATTTGTTAACATTCTTACCCATATGCAAAACAATACGAAACGGGGCTTTTAGCTACTTTAGATAGATTTGTGAAGAATTAAATCAGTTATGTTTTTATAAATCATTTTTCTATGAATGAAAGAAAAGTAAGAAAAGAAATTTCTACGTATAGTAAAGTACGACAGTATCTATTCTATAGTGGAATTATGCTAATATTAATATTAGCATCGCCCGTTTTTGGTCAGGCACAGAGGCTCTTGCGTGGAACTGTTGTTTCGGCAATGGATGGATTACCAGTTCCTGGTGTAAATGTTCTGATAAAAGGAACGATGAATGGAACAGTAACGAATATGGATGGAGTCTATTCTATCAATGTAGAGGAGAATGATGTGTTGTTATTTTCTTTTATTGGTTTCAGATCGCAGGAAGTTATTATAAGTGATCAGGAGAGTTTGTACATTACCATGCATGAGGATGTATCAGAATTTGATGAAGTTGTGGTGGTGGGTTATGGAGTTCAGCAAAAGAAACTGGTGACAGGTGCCACTACCCAAGTTAAAGGAGATGCAATTCAAAAACAAAGTACTACGAGTCCATTACAAGCCATGCAGGGACAGACGCCGGGGGTTAGTATTTCATCCACTTCAGGTCAGCCAGGAGCCGATATGAAGGTAACCATTCGTGGATTGGGTACCGTAGGCGATGCTTCTCCTTTGTATATGATTGACGGTGTACAGGGTGATATCACCCTATTAAACGCCTCGGATATTGAAAGTATTGATATATTAAAGGATGCTGCTTCAGCTGCTATTTATGGTTCACAAGCCGCCAATGGAGTCGTTTTGGTAACAACCAAACAAGGTAAGTCGGGTAAGGCTCAAATTACTTTCGATGCCTATTATGGTGTTCAAAATGTGGGACGCACTACCGATATGCTGAATAAAGATGAATATATTACGATAATGCAAGAACAGGCGCTTAATTCGGGGTCGGCCTTATATGATGCCAGCGTATTTGAAGATGCCGCCAACACCGACTGGGTGGACCAAATGTTCTATGATAATGCGGTGACTGAGAATTACTCACTGGGTATAAATGGCGGTTCCGATAAATCGGTGTATGCTATGTCACTTAATTATACGGGTCAGGAAGGAATAGTGGGAGGTCCAGATGTATCTAACTATGAACGTTATGGTTTTCGGATAAATACTGAACAGAACTTGTATGATGATGTATTGAAGATTGGACAGCATATGAATTTCAATTATGTGAAAAATAATGGTGTTTCAGTGGGTAATCAATATAACAATACATTGAGGGGTGCTTTTACTACCTCACCGTTAGCTCCTGTATATAGCGACAATAATATTTACAATAGTCCCTATAATGATACCTCCAACTCGCAATGGTCTAAGGGGGACGGAAACCCTTATGGAGCTATGATGACTAACACCAATAATGCAAATGATGCCCAAAAAATGTTGGCTGATATTTATGCAGAATTAGAACCTCTTAAGAATTTGAAAATAAAAACACTTTTTGGTTTTAATTATTATGCAACAGAGTATCGTAGCTACAGTCCTTTATATCAATTTTCGATTTACTCATACAATAATGATCATACTTCTGTTAATCAGAGTATGAGTAAGGGGCATACCATGACATGGACCAATACAGCGAGCTATCATTTTGAATTGGATGGGGGCCATAAGTTTGATATACTGGGGGGTATGGAGTCTATTCGTTATCAAGGAACCGATCTTTCTGCTTCTAATTGGAATTTATTAAGTCAGTTTGATGATTTTGCACATGCTTATATTGATAATACAACAGGTCAGGCTACCTTACAAACAGATGATGATGGTGCAGCTACCGGTGTAGTGGAAACAAAGGGAGTAGGAGGAGCACCGGCTGTAAAAACGCGTCAGGTGTCTTATTTTGGGCGTTTAGGATATAGTTTTAACGAAAAATACATGTTTAATGCAACGATCAGAGCAGATGGTTCCTCCCGTTTTTCTAAAGGAAATAGATGGGGATACTTCCCTTCGGTATCAGCAGGTTGGTTGATATCAAGTGAAGATTTTATGCAAGATATGCACAGTTGGTTGGATTATTTGAAGCTAAGAGTAAGCTGGGGACAGGTAGGTAATCAAAATATTGATAATTTTCAGTATGCATCACCAGTGAATACATCTACCAGTTATTCGGGTGATGATCCTGCAGCAAATTACGTATTTGGAACTTCGTTAGTAAACACCCCTGGAGCCTATCCAAGTCGTTTATCCAATGAAAATATTAAGTGGGAAACATCGGAACAAACCAATATTGGTATTGATGCTTATTTTATGAATAGCCGTTTAAGTTTTAATGGCGATTTTTATATAAAAACAACCAAAGATTGGTTGGTTCAAGCACCTATTTTAGCAACTGCCGGAGCAGGTGCTCCATATATGAATGGGGGCGATGTTAAAAATACAGGTATTGAATTGGCCTTTAACTGGAATGATAATATAGGTGATTTTACTTATAGCGTTGGCATAAATGGAGCTTATAATAAAAATGAAGTGGGAAGTATTCCTACAGAGGATGGAATTATCCATGGATTAACAAATATGTTATACGATAACTCAGAAGAATTTTATCGTGCAGAAAATGGCCACGAGATAGGATATTTCTGGGGGTACGAAACAGCTGGTATATTTCAGAGTGAAGCTGATATAGCCAATTGGATCAGTGCAGGAAATGGAGTGCTACAGGCTGAAGTAAAGCCTGGTGACGTGAAGTATGTGGATCAGGATAAGAATGGGGAGATAAACGCCAATGATAAAAAGGATTTAGGTTCTGGTATTCCCGATATTACTTACGGATTGAATGTAAGTATGGCATATAAACACTTTGATTTTTCATTATCGGCCAATGGTGTTATTGGCAATAAAATAGTACAGTCCTATCGCAATCATTCCAACAAACAGGCCAATTATTCATCAGCTATACTGGATCGTTGGACAGGAACTGGTACATCTAATGCGATGCCCCGGGTAACGGAAACCAATATAAATTGGCAATTCTCTGATTTATATATTCAGGATGGAGATTTCTTGAGGATCAGTAATATCTCTCTGGGTTATGATTTTACTTCTTTGATTAAGAGGTCTCCATTTAGTCAATGTAGACTATATGCCTCAGTTCAAAATGCATTTACTTTCACAAAGTATGACGGTATGGATCCTGAAATAGGATATGGAACGAGTGATTGGGTATCGGGTGTTGATTTGGGATATTATCCTCGTCCTAAAACCTTCCTGATAGGAGTAAACCTTAAATTTTAATGAAAAAAGAATGACTGTTATGAATATGTTGAAACTAAATATTATAGCATTGGGTGTTGTTGGCTTAGGCCTGGCTTCCTGTGCAGATTCCTTTCTGGATGTAGAAGCTGAAACGTCTATTTTTGATACGAATTTTTACCAGACCATCGATGATTTTGAGATGGCTTTGGTGGGATGTTATGATGGGTATCAAAGAACTTCATCCAATGGAAATCTTGCATTTTATGTAACCTCAGAGGTGTTGTCAGATAATTGTTTTGGTGGTACCGGAAATACCGATAGCCGCTCTTATCAGTTGCTGGATCGTTTTGATCTTTCTCAGGCGCCTTCTGAAAATAACCTCTTTAATGGTACATGGAGTGATTATTATGCAGCCATCTTTCGATGTAATACTTTACTTCAGAAAATGAGTGGTATTAACTGGGAAGGAAATGAAGAAAAAAAGAAGACCATTGAGGGAGAAACACGATTTTTGAGAGCCAAGCTATATTTTGACTTGGTGCGTTTATTCAATCGAGTACCCTTAATATTGGAACCAACAACCGCTAATGTTCCCCAGGCTGAAGCCTCAGAAACCTATAAAGTGATTGCTGAAGATCTGAAATTCGCGGCAGAGAATATTAGTGCGGAGGCTTATTCTTCTTCGTGGGCGGCAGCAAACGACGGAATGGTAACGCAATGGGCAGCAAAGAGCCTTTTGGCGCGGGTGTTTTTATTTTATACAGGGTATTATGGAACAACAGATGTTGAAGGTGTGGTAGATCATAATTATGTACTTGCCGGATTAGAAGATGTAATTGCGAATGGTGGTTATGGTCTGGTTGATGCGTATAAAAATTTGTGGGAAGCTGCTTCTTCTATTCCTAATGAGGAAGAGAATAGCCTTGAAACAACTTGGGCAGGTCGTGGAAATAAGGAATTTGTATTTACCCAGAAATTTAACTTTACCCAAGATTATAATGGTAATTTGGATGGAAATCGCTGGTTGGTGATGATGGGTATGAGAAATACCAATTTCTCTCCTTATGGAAAAGGATGGGGCGCATGTACTGTTAATCCTAAGCTAGTCGCTGCTTTTGAAGTTGGTGATACCAGGAAAACGGCCTCGGTTATTGATGTAGCTGCTGAAGGTATTGACGATATCTTTGATAAGAAAGATCAAAGAGAGTATACTGGATATAGCAACAAAAAGTATACGCCCATGTGCCTACCCGATGGAACAACAGCAGTAGAAGGACTTGGGGATGGTGATAATCAGATCTCGCAATATCAGGATTTTGTAGTTATACGATATGCAGATGTGTTGTTGATGGCTGCTGAGATGGGAAGTGTGAATGCCCAAACTTATTTTGATATGGTGCGAGCCAGAGCTGGCTTGGAATCAAAAGCTGTTAGTAAAGATAATATAATGGCGGAGCGACAAGCTGAGTTTGCTTTTGAAGGTTTACGTTACTGGGATCTGTTACGTCAGGGCTTAGCATTTGCTGCCACAGAAATAGCAGAGTCAAATGTTTCAGTGTTGAGTGGAAATGTGGAGGATTTTGTAAATATTTCATCGGCTAATATTACTGCTACAAAGGGATTTATGCAGATACCGAATACCCAAATAACTTTAAGTGATGGTGTGTTGGTGCAAAATGAAGGTTGGAAATAAATGTTAAAATGTAAGACAATGAAGAATATAAATAAAATATTATTATTGCTTATCGCGGTGTTTCTGATGGCTTCATGTACGCCGGATGAGTTTGACTTAGGAACCAAAGATATAAGTAAGGAGGATTTGGTAGAGGGTATTGCATATACCATTGAACATGATGTTGATAACCCAAATATCATATACCTGACTAGCCTAATGGATTCTAAGTATACTCCGCTGTGGAATCATCCCCAAGGACGAAGTCAGGAAAATAAAGTGACACTTAAAATTCCGTTTGCTGGAGAATATGATGTGCAGTTTGGAGTTCAAACGAGAGGTGGATATGTGTATGGTGATACAGTCAGGTTTTCAATTGATCAAATGTATGCAGGTTTTATTGATAATGAGTTGTGGACATATCTAACGGGTGGTGTAGGTAATAAAAAGACGTGGCGATTGGATTATGGTGATTATGGTCTGGCTGCTGGACCTTTAACTTATTGTGAGCCTCATACAACATGGACAGAGTGGCAGGCAGGCACCGCAGCTATTGGATGGGCACCTTCGTGGAGTGATAATCAATGGATAATAGAAGAAGCAGATAAGGATAGTAGGATGACTTTTAGTTTAATCGATGGGGCTGTCATGACTACCCATAAGGTTACCGAAGGGCTTGATGAGGTAGGAACATTCTTAATAGACGTGGATAACCATACCATTACAACTACCGATGCAACCATCCTTCGGTCCAATAATTTTATTGCAAATGCAAGTAACTGGAATAGTGATTTGGTTATTCTTGAACTCACAGAAAATCAATTAATGATAGGGGTTAGAAGAACCAATGAAGAAGGAGATTATTTATATGCCTGGAATTTTGTATCAGATGATTATGCCGAGAATTATGTGCCGGAGGATTTGCCAGATCCTGAACCTACATTACCCGATGGCTGGTTAGATGATGTATCTAAAGTTGTGAGTTATGATATAAATTGGGTACTCTCTGCTGAAACGCCTTTTAATTGGGCTAACTTATCCGGTACATTGTTGAATGCAGACTGGGTTTCTCCGGAAACATATGCGGATTGGACAGGCTTTAATGGGGATGTACCAGCGACTTATGCCAATTTTTCATTGAAAATGAATGCCCAAAACAATACGGTAGAATACACAGCCCCCGACGGAACTGTAGAAACGGGAACTTATGAACTGGATGAAAAAGGAATTTATACATTCACCGGTGTTACGCCATCATTTAATATTTGTTCATGGGTTAATCTTAATACCAGTTCTGACAATACATGGAGAATTACTTCCATCGAAAAGGATTTGGCGGGTCATGTTACGGGTATGTGGGTTGGTGTCCGAGATCCGGAAAAAGCTGAATATATGGTTTATAAATTGGTTCCACAAGTTGGTTCTGGAGATTCTGAAGTGCAAGGAACAGAACTGGCATTTGATAACTCAAAGTTAGTGTTTGGTGACTTGGAAGAAAAGGGAAACCTGCGGTTGGAATTATATAACGAATATGGAAGTACAGTAACAGATCCTCCATTAGATCCTGAAACGATAGTATACAATAAACGAATTGAAATAACATTTACACTTGGTGGTATTGCACTTGATGAAGGTGCAGTTGGTAGTTATCAAACAGCTATTTCGTACTCAGATCCAACCTGGACGTATGATTATTGGGGTGATGGTACAGGTCCTGGCGAAGTAACTGTGAATGGCGATGGTACTTACACTGTTTATTGTGAACCCAGTGGTGCTGCAACGGGTGCAGTTGTATTTGTGGTTGATGTTTTAGGGTTGGCCGCAGATGTATCTGATCTTTCATCTATTACTGCTACGGTTGACAAAATTGTAGTGTATTAGTTTAATTTCTGTTTTTAATGATAAGCCAGGCTCGTTGTATAGAGGCGAACTTGGCTTTTTTTCAAAAAAATATACCTTATGAAGTTGTATCATATGTTATTGTTTATTCTGATGAGCCTAATGTCGTTAGGAGGGTGTTCGAAGGATGAAGCCAGTGTTACTCCGGAATTAGTGCTTTCGGTTGCTCAACTTGAAGTATCACAGACTGGAGAAACAAAAACGATTCACCTTAAGAGTAATGTGAATTGGACCATTGAAAGCTCAGAGGAATGGTGCTCTATTGTGCCTGCATCAGGATCCGCAGGAACAAATGCGATTATGCTTACTGTGTCAGAGAATAGTACTTATGAAGTAAGAACTTCAAGCATTAAAGTTACTGCAGGTGATATGAGTAAAACACTTGAGCTAACGCAAAATGAGAATTATCTTTTGGCTCTTGAGCAAAGTGCGTTTGACGTTTCAGCTCAAGGGGGTACTGTGAATGTGGGTATGCAATTATCAAATGATTTTGAAATAACGATCGATGTAGATTGGATTGTAAGAAATGATCTAAAGTCTCTTGCTGATTCAACCATTTCTTTTGATGTGGATGCCAATAGCTCTTTCTTAAGTAGGGTAGGACATATCTCTTTTACATTAAATGATATAACAGCTAAAGCCGTGATCAATCAAGTGGGAGCAGAGTTGTTTATTCCGGCAGATAAAAATGGAGTGGAAAGTGAAGCATTGACCTTGGCGTCAAAAATGGTCGCTGGATGGAATATAGGTAATTCAATGGAAGTGCCTGGCGGAGAAATAGGATGGGGTAACCCTATTGTTTCTAAGGTGTTGATTGATGGTGTGAAAGCGGCAGGCTTCAATGCTGTACGGATTCCCTGTGCATGGGATAGCTATATCGTAGATCAAGAGACCTATAAAATTTCGGATTCATGGTTTGCTAGGGTAAAAGAAGTGGTGGACTATTGCTATACAAATGATATGTATGCGATTTTAAATATACATTGGGATGGCGGATGGCTTGAAAATAACCCAACATATGATAAGCAGGATCAGGTGAATGAGAAACAGTATGCTCTATGGCAGCAAATAGCTGTGTTTTTTAGAGATTATGATGAACGATTGTTGTTTGCAGGAACCAACGAAGTTCATGTTGAAGGCGTGTATTCTGATCCTACCAATGAGTATTTAAGCGTGCAACAATCCTTTAACCAAACTTTTGTGGATGCCGTACGTGCCACAGGAGGTAAAAATGCTTATCGGAATTTGATTGTACAAACATTTAATACGAATATTTTGTATGGGGTTAAATATCATAAGATGCCAACAGATATGGTGGAAGATCGATTATGGGTTGAAGTTCACTATTATGATCCATGGGACTTTTGTGGACAAGAAAGTGATTATACTCCTCAGTGGGGTGAAGCTTATACGGATGTATCTGATTGGGGACAGGAGGACTGGTTAGAGGAACAGTTTGGTGCCATGAAGACCCATTTTTATGATAAAGGTGTTCCTGTTATTTTGGGAGAGTATGGAGCTATGTTGCGCGCCGAATTAAAGAGTGAAGCCTTGGAAAAACATTTGGCGTCGAGAAATTATTACTTAAAAACGGTTACACGAACTGCCAAGATGAATGGTATGGTTCCTTTTATATGGGATAATGGGGGTACGGGTAACAATGGTTTTGGTTTGTTTAACCGCAGTACTGGTGAGGTTGTTCATACGGAGGCTGTTGCTGCCATTATTGAAGGTGCAAATAATTAGAAAAAATAACTTATGATGATATATAAAAAGCAATTTATTTTATTTTGTGTTGCATTGGGTATATTGGGGGCGATGGCATCCTGCTCGCAACCACGATATAAAAAGTCAGCCAGTGGAGTGGTGGTATCTTTAGATCAGCAAACAAAATCTGATGCGGCCACGGTCAAACTAGAAGTTATTTCTGATGAAATTATTCGGGTGAGTGCTACTCCGGAAAATACTTTTCCAAACAGGGAGAGTTTGATTGTTATACCGCAAGAAAATAAGACGGCCTTTACTGTGGAGGAAAAGGGAGCGTTTATTACCTTAAAAACGGCCCGTATACAGGCGCAGGTCTCTTTGTCAGATGGTAAAGTGGAATTTTATGACTTACATGGCCATTCTATTTTAAAAGAAGCGGACGGTAGGTCCAAAAGTTTTACTCCCATAGAGGCCGATGGTTATCATGGTTATTCCTTTCAGCAGATATTTGATTCACCGGAGGATGAAGCTTTTTACGGTTTAGGTCAGCACCAGAGTGATGAATGGAATTATAAAAGTAAAAACGAAGAACTTTACCAATATAACACCAAGGTTTCAGTGCCTTTTGTGGTGTCAAATAAAAATTATGGTTTGTTATGGGATAATTATTCATTGACGCGTTTTGGTAATGCTGAGGAGTACGGTCAAATGTCGCAGTTCAAACTATATAATAGTAAGGGCGAAGAGGGAGGCTTATCGGCTAAATACATAACTGCTTTAGGTGAGGTATTTACCGAACAGGATGAGGCTGAGATAGATTATGAAAATTTGGAAACCATCCAGCGTTTTCCTGATAATTTTCCCTTTGCCAACGCAGAAATTGTTTGGGAAGGAGAGATAGAAGCCCCAGAAACCGGCTTGTATCATTTTAAATTGTATTATGCAGGTTATACCAAGGTGCAAATTGGTGGTAAAGAGGTGGTGAAGGAACGTTGGCGTACAGCTTGGAATCCAAATACCTATAAGTTTACAGTTGAGTTGAAAGCGGGGGAAAGGGTTCCTGTGAAACTGGATTGGAAACCTGATGGAGGAATATCTTATATTAGTCTGAAAGCACTGAGCCCACGTTCTGAAACAGAGCAGAGTAAATTAGCACTTTGGTCGGAGATGGGACAGCACATGGATTATTATTTTATTCATGGGGATAATATGGATAAGATAATAAGTGGTTATCGTCACCTAACGGGTAAAGCTACCATACTTCCCCGGTGGGCCTATGGTTTCTGGCAAAGTCGCGAACGTTACAAAACTCAAGATGAAATTGTAGAAACGTTGGCGGAGTTTCGTAAACGTCATATACCCATTGATAATATTGTGCAGGATTGGTCCTATTGGGAAGAAGACCAATGGGGAAGTCATGAGTTTGATGTCAGTCGCTTTCCCGACCCACAAAAGATGATGAATGATATCCATGGGATGAATGCCCATTGTATGATCTCTGTATGGCCCAAGTTTTATTGTAATACCCATCATTATAAAGCATTAGATGCCAAAGGATATATTTATCAACAGGCAGTGAAAGATAGTGTGAAAGATTGGATTGGGCCAGGATATGTGGGTTCGTTTTATGACCCTTATAGTCAGGAGGCACGTGATTTGTTCTGGGAACAGATGAAGAATAACATTTATAAATATGGGATGGATGCTTGGTGGATGGATGCCTCAGAACCCGATATTTTGTCCAATTCCAGTCTTGAATATCGCAAAAAATTGTCTACTCCAACAGCCATTGGTTCTTCTACTGAGTATTTAAATACCTACGCTTTAATGAATGCAGACGCTATTTATGAAGGACAAAGAAGTGTTGATCCTAATAAACGTGTATTTTTATTGACACGTTCAGGTTTTGCTGGATTGCAGCGTTATGCGACCGCTACGTGGAGTGGTGATATTGGTACACGTTGGGAAGATATGAAAGCACAGATTACTGCTGGGATGAATTTTGCCCTATCGGGCATCCCTTATTGGACAATGGATATTGGTGGTTTTTGCGTGGAGAAACGTTATGAAATTGCAAAAGAAGGAAGTGAAGACCTAAAGGAATGGCGCGAATTAAACACACGTTGGTATCAGTTTGGTGCTTTTGTTCCCTTGTTTAGAGCACATGGCCAGTATCCTTATCGCGAAGTGTTTAATGTTGCACCAGAATCACATAGCGCCTATCAAAGTATTTTGTATTACAATAAACTACGATATCGACTCATGCCCTATATTTATTCGTTGGCGGGACAGGTTTATTTTGATGATTATACCATTATGCGTGCTCTGGTGATGGATTTTCCCGAGGATAAAAAAGTGGTAAATTTGGATGATCAGTATATGTTTGGCCCTTCATTGATGATATGTCCGGTGTATACCTATGGAGCCAGGGAACGTGCGGTTTATCTTCCTGAAGGTACTGATTGGTATGATGTCAACACCGGAGAACGCATAAAAGGTGGACAGCAAATTGAAGCCGATGCACCTTATGAAAGAATGCCAATGTATATTAAAGCGGGTTCAATATTACCTGTAGGACCAGAAATTGAATATACGGATCAGAAATTGAACGAGGCCATTACAATTGCTATTTATGAAGGCGCAGACGGCTCGTTTACCTTATATGAGGACGAAGGTCTTAATTATAACTACGAAAAGGGTGAATGTACTATGATTCCTTTTAAATGGGATGATAAAAATAAAACTTTGACAATAGATGCTCGTAAAGGTTCATACAAAGAAATGCAAAAAGAGCGTATTTTTAAATTGGTTTTGGTTTCTGCACCTGATAAAATTAGTATAGATGACATTAAAGAAGTTGATCACAAGGCTGCAACCTATCGTGGTGATCAACTAGTGATTCAATTCCAATAACTTATTTATTGGGAATCATTTTATCCCGGCAAAGCATCATTTGCCGGGATATTTAATTTATCCCGAAAAATGCTTTGGAAAATCTATAAGTCAATAGAAATGCTTCCAATCCAATAGCAAGCTAACTTGTTTCATGGCACTTCTAACGCTCACGAGTAAGTTCTAATGCATCATCCGGGTTTAAAATAGGAGCGATTTTATGCATGGGTACATGAGTGGTTACCTAGTATTCATGAACTCCTTTGAGTATAAAATTTGGTGAATAATGAATTTTTTAAAGATGAATAAAAAGCTTGGGTTTGTATTCTTCATTTCCTGGATCGCGCTGTCTTTGGTTTCTCAAAATAGGCTTGCGCCTAAAAAAGGATTTGTTAGCTGGTTACCTGCGGCTCAGTGGGATGATGCTTTATTGACGGGTAATGGTACCATGGGTGCCATGGTGATGGGTAAACCCTTTGAAGAATCTATTATTCTGAATCACGCATTGTTATATCTACCTTCTGAAGCACCTGTGATACCTCCGGATATGGCATCTCATATGGAGCAAATAAAAAAGTTATCGTTGGATGGGAAATACGGTGAAGTGGCAAAGCTGGGTGCGCAGATATGGAGAGATGCAGGTTATGGAAATAAAAAATGGACTGATGCTTATGTACCAGCTGCCGAGTTAAGTATCCATATGCCAGCATCTAACATCAAAGCTTATGAGAGAAGTGTAGATTATGAAACAGCCGAAGCAATTGTGGCATGGACAGATCAAAAAGGATCCTATGTACGTAAAACATTTGCCTCAAGGCCGAATGGTGTTATTGTAACCCAAATTAAAGGCACTGCACCCGTTTCAGTGAAAATACAACTGGCAAAATATCCTCATTCATGGGAGCAAAATAAGCTTATTGATAAGTTGATAAGTGAATCAGACACTTATGTTAATCAGGATTTTATGCATTATCACGTGGCATACGGGCAGCCGCATTCTGCTTCACCGGATGGGTACGATGGATTACTGAAAGTGATGATAACAGGTGGGGAAAAAGTGGTTGAAGGAGATGCTTATACCATAAAAAATGCGGATGAAGTATTGATACTCACGACTATGGAGCCCTATAAAGCAGATAATAGTTCTTCTATCGATCGTTTAAAGGAAAGGCTGAGGAGTGCAGGTGATAGTTATGCCTTCTTATTAAGTAAGCAAAAGCAAACACATGGTTTGCTTTATAACAGCGTATCTTTAGATTTGGCATGTACAGAACAGGAAGAACAGATGACGTCCGAGGTTTTGGTCTCTACCATAAGAGATCATACGACTCCTGGATTTATGCAACGTCAGTTTGAAGCGGCACGTTACCATATATTGTGCGCTACAGGAACCAATCCTCCCAACTTGCAAGGAATATGGAGTGGATCATGGACGCCGCCCTGGAGTTCTGATTTTACGCATGATGGTAATGTACAGGTAGCTATATCTCATTTATTGAATGGCAATATGCCGGAGCTGATGATGGCTTATTTTAATTATCATGAACGCATGATGGCTTATTACCGTACCAATGCAAAACAGCTGTATGGAGTACGGGGTATTCATATCCCTTCTCATACCAGTTCACATGGTTATAATAATCATTACGATGAAACTTGGTGTATGGAGTATTGGAATGGAGGTGCCGGTTGGACCGCTTCATATTTTTATGATTATTATTTGTTTACTGGAGATAGGGATTTTCTCAAGGAAAGAGCTTTTCCTTTTATGACAGAGGCTTTGCTTTTTTGGGAGGATTTTTTAACCATGGGTGATGATGGTAAATATATGATAGTGCCATCCTATTCGCCTGAAAATAACCCGCTGGAACATCGTTGGCAGAATTGTATAAATGCCACCATGGATGTCATGATCATAAAGGAATTAACAAATAATTGGATTAATGCTGCTAAAATATTAGGTTTAAGTGCGAAAGAGATAAAAGAAAAGGAAGTTTTTTTTAGTTTGCTCCCAGATTATCAAGTTAGTGAGGATGGAGTACTAAGGGAGTGGTTGTGGGAAGGCTTAACGGACAATCAGGCGCATCGCCACGCGTCTCATCTGTATGGTTTGTATGAAGTCCCGGATAAAGAAATATTGGCATCCGAAAGCTTACAGCAGGCCGTCATAAAAACTATCCATGAACGGATGAAAATAAGAAAAGCGCATCAAGGTGGAGAAATGGCTTTTGGGATGTGTCATCTGGGTTTCGCAGCGGTAAACATGAAAGATAAAGAAACAGCAGTTGAAATTTTGCGATATTTGTCTCAGTTTTATTGGACCAATGCTATGGCTACCACACATAATCCGGGACAACTTTTTAATATGGATATTAGTGGAGGAATTCCTTCTTTGATGACACGCATGATTGTAAATAGTCGTCCGGGTCATATAACGCTTTTTGCTGCTTTGCCCGATGAGTGGCATCGTGGAGCGCTAAATGGTGTATTGGCCAGAGGAGGTGTGAAATTTGACTATATTAGATGGGATGAACAGAAAGCGGATGTTTGTTTTGTTTCTAAAGAACAGCAAATAATAACCCTTGATTTTGGTAGTGATGTTCAATTATCCGGTATTGTTGTAGATGGCGCAAAATATAGGATTAGTGATAATCGTGTAATTTTATCATTGCAGGCAGACTTTCCTGTTAAATTAAGTATTAATAAATAGATAGATAACAATAGTGTACATGAATCGTTTTAGTTTTAGTTTACTCATCATTATGATGATCACTTTGGGTTTGAAAGCTCAGAATAAGCAAGATATGGAAAAGCGTATTGATGAAATACTCAGTCAGTTAACATTAGAAGAGAAAGTGGCTATGTGCCATGCTCAATCTAAATTTAGTTCTCCTGGTGTTCCAAGGTTAGGAATACCTGAAATATGGATGTCTGATGGGCCGCATGGGGTTCGGGGTGAAATAAACTGGGATAATTGGGGGTATGCTGGGTGGACCAACGATTCTATTACCGCCTTCCCTGCTCTTACCTGTCTGGCAGCAACATTTAATCCAGCGTTATCTTATGCCTATGGTGTTGCCATAGGCGAGGAGGCTCGTTATCGTAAGAAAGATATATTATTAGGACCAGGAGTAAATATTTATCGTACACCACTCAATGGGCGTAACTTTGAATATATGGGTGAAGATCCTTTGCTGGCATCAGAAATGGTAGTTCCTTATATCAAAGGTGTTCAGCGTAATGGAGTGGCTGCCTGTGTTAAACATTATGCATTAAATAATCAGGAACATTGGCGTGGACATATTGACGTGCATGTTAGCGATCGCGCTTTGCATGAGATTTATTTGCCTGCTTTTAAAGCTGCAGTTAAAGAGGGAGGAGTCTGGGCTATTATGGGTGCCTATAACCAATTTAGAGGACAACATACTACTCACCATAAGATGTTGATCAAGGATGTTTTAAAAGGAGATTGGGGCTTCGATGGTGTGGTGGTGTCAGACTGGGGAAGTGCTCATGATACAAAAGAGGCTGCCTTATATGGTCTGGATATTGAAATGGGTTCCTGGACAAACGGATTGACATCGTCTATCGATTTGGCTTATGATAATTATTATCTGGCAAAGCCGTTTTTGAAAATGTTGAAAAATAATGAAATTAAAACGTCGATGCTGGATGATAAAGTACGAAGAATATTGCGTTTGATGTTGAGAACCAATATGGCATCCTCACGCAGTTTTGGTTGTGCCAATAACCAGGAGCATGCCCAAGTGGCACGAAATGTAGCAAGAGATGGTATCGTACTGCTGAAAAATGAAAATGATTTTTTCCCGCTCGATAGTAATAAAAAAATGAGAATAGCTGTTATTGGCGAAAATGCAACACGGTCGTTAACTGTAGGGGGAGGTTCTTCGGAACTAAAAGCTAAATATGAAATTTCTCCATTGGAAGGAATTAAAAAACGTTTTGCCAATGCCACTATTCTTTATTCTATGGGCTATGCATCTGGACCGTCGGCTTATGGAAAAGAAATCCCTTCTAAATTAGATGCGGACTCACTGGTGCAAGCGGCGGTCGAAGTGGCTGAAAAAGCAGATCTGGTATTGTATGTTGGAGGATTAAATAAAAATCATCACCAAGATTGCGAAGGTGATGATAGGAAACATTTTGAATTGCCTTTTGGTCAAAATGAGTTGATTGCGAAACTTTTAAAGGTGAATGCCAATCTGGGTGTAGTATTGGTGAGCGGTAACGCTGTAGCTATGCCTTGGCTTGCTGATTGTAAGGCCCTGATTCAATCGTGGTATAATGGAAGTGAAGCAGGTAATGCTTTGGCTGATATTATTGCAGGTGATGTTAGTCCATCGGGTAAACTACCTTATTCCTATCCGGTTCAGTTATCCGATAATGCAGCTCATCACTTTGGAATGCTATCTTATCCGGGAGATAGTATTAAACAGGTTTATAAGGAAGATATTTTAGTAGGTTACAGGTGGCATGATACAAAAAAAATAAAGCCTCTTTTTGCTTTTGGTTATGGATTGTCCTATACTAAATTTGATATTTTAGATATACGTGCTGATAAAAAGAACTATTCACCCGATGATGTGATAAGAGTTATGTGTCGTACAAAAAATAAGGGAGAAGTTGATGGCGCAGAAGTGATTCAGGTATATGTAGGTAAGCATAAATCAAAAGTTGATAGGGCTGTTAAAGAACTGAAAGGATTTAAAAAGGTATATCTTAAAACTTCTCAAGAAAAGAATGTTCAGATAGATATTCCTGTGAGTAAGCTGGCCTATTATGATGAAAGTATATCGGATTGGAAGTTGGAAAAAGGCTCCTACCTGCTGTATGTGGGCAATTCATCGGATCATATTGTATATAAACAAAAAATAACCATTGATTAGTTATCCTTAATAAATGAAGAAAGCGTTAGCAGTCCTTATATTTATCTTCTGTTTTCTGTTTGTTGTTGCCCAAAAGCAATATTCTTTTTTGCAGGTAGACAATGCGGATGGCCTGGTGAATAATCAGGTGACCTGTATCCATAAGGATACACGCGGTTTTATCTGGATTGGTACGATGGCCGGAATCAGTCGGTATGATGGCACTTCATTTGTTAATTATAAGCATAGCACAACGGATACTGCCTCTATTGTGGATAATTATATTGTGAATATTCAGGAAGATTTTAAAGGTAATCTATGGATTGAAACAAGTCTTGGTTATACGGTCTATGATATTCATAAAGAAAAGTTTTATAAGGATGTAAGCCAGTATCTTAAGCTAGATACAAAAGGAAGTGATATTGAACGTGTGTATTGCGGTGATAAGAAAGGTTTGTGGATTAAGTTCTTTCAGGAAAAGTATTACGGACTATATGATTCACTTCGTTTTTCTGTGAAAAATGTTTTTGTTGAAAAACGGGAAGGGAATGATTTTGTTGTTGACTTTGTACATACTCATCAAAATATTTATTATCTGTTTAATACAGGTAGGGTAGAATGCTATAATGATTCAAGCTATAAGCGGATATTTGAGACCGATTTTTTACAGGGGAAGTTAGGGACAGATAGCCTGAGTTCTTCTATTTTTATTGATGCGGAAAAAGATATCTGGTATTATGGAAACAATAAAGGTATTTATCATTATAATAGTTTGTCTGGTCAATGGAATCGTTATACCATAGATAGTAAGCCTATCAGTTTAAGTAGTAATTTGATAAAGAAAATCATTCAGGATGATAAGGGATTGATTTGGATTGGAACGGATCATGGTGGTGTGGATGTTTTGAATAAGTATTCAGGACAAATAAATAAAATTTATCATCATTCAGATAATCATAAAAGTGTTGCGCAAAACTCCATTACGGATTTGTATATGGATAATAACAACATCATATGGATTGGGACATTCAAAAATGGCTTAAGCTATTATCATGAAAGCATACATAAATTTCCGCATTTTACGCATGTGCTTTCTGATGAAACCAGTTTGCCTTATAGTGATGTGAATTGTTTTGCGGAAGATAAAAAAGGAAACCTATGGATTGGAACCAATGGAGGAGGTATCATCTATTTTGATCGAAAAAATAACACTTACACTTCTTATCGGCATGATAAAAATGATCCGGTTTCTTTAAGTAGCGATGTGGTTGTATCGCTTTATATTGATGCCTACGGTGCACTTTGGGTTGGTACCTTTGCGGGGGGATTAAATCTATTTGATGGTAAGCAATTTAAACGTTATCAATATGGGAGTCCTTCTGCACAGGGCTTGGGAAATAATAATATATGGTCTATTGTAGAAGATACTAATCAGCAATTGTGGGTAGGAACGTTGGGTGGAGGAATTTATTATTATCATAGAGAAGATGATACTTTCTTGCCGCTTCCGAATAAAGGGATCGTTAATCTGCCCACAGTCTTTGTCAATAAAATCACTAGATTAGCGAGTGGTAACATGTTTATAGCTACCGCAAATGGAATAATATTTTATAATGTTGCGGAGCAGAGATATAAATATCATCCCGTTGATAACCGCACAAAGCCTTATCCGGTAGCTAATAAAACGGTTAATGATGTGTTGGAAGATTCCAGAGGATTGTTGTGGACAGCAACACGAGAGGGCTTGTATGTTTTTGATCCCAATAGTGATTTTATTAAGTGTTTTACCGAAGAGGATGGACTACCGCAAGATATTATTAATTGTATTGAGGAAGACGAGTCCCGAAGAATTTGGGTTAGCAAGTCCACCGGACTTAGCCAGATTATAGTAAAAGAGCTGTCGCCTCAGAATAACTATTCATTCTATATTTACGATTATACCGAAGAGGATGGTCTGCAAGGTAAAGAGTTTAACCCAAATGCAAGTTATAAAACCAGTAATCAGGAGCTTATATTTGGAGGAGCCAACGGATTTAACTTGTTTAAGCCTCAGGAGATAAAATATAATAAGGTGTTGCCAAAGGTTGTATTTACCGATTTTCAGGTATACAACCAGAGTATTTCGCCCGATTCAAAGGTGCGCAATATTAAAATATTAGAGAATTCTGTTACATCAACAAGAAAAATTGAGATTAAACATTCCATGAATGTGTTTACCATTGACTTTACAGCTCTTGAGTTTTTTATTCCGGAAAAAAACCGGTTTAAATATATGCTTGAAGGCTTTAATGATGAATGGTTGATGTTGGAGAATAGTGCGCATAAAGTTACCTATACCAATTTGAATGCAGGAGATTATTATTTTAAGGTGAAAGCATCGAATAATGATGGCGTATGGAATGATAACTATGCCCAATTACATATCAAAGTGTTGCCTCCGTTTTATGCAACATCCATTGCGTATATTTTATATTTGGTCTTGATTGTTTTGTCATTGGTTTATTCTCGCTATTTGATGTTGAAAAGAGAACGGATCAAGTTTGACATGGAGCAGGAACGCTTGCAAGCCAAACGTAATCACGAGATGGATGAAATGAAGCTGCGCTTCTTGACAAATATAAGTCATGAATTTAGAACTCCCCTTACGCTTATTTTAACTCCTTTGTATAAACTGCAGGAGTTGGTGAAGCCTAAGGAAGAACGTAAGTTGTTGGAAGTGATTGATAGAAATGCGCGTCAGTTGTTGGACCTTGTGAATCAGCTACTCGATTTTCGTAAGCTGGAGTTACACGGCTTAAAATATAACCCATCCTATGGCGATATTGTGGTGTTTTTACAAAAAATAAGTGATCATTTTGTAGATGCCTTTGCCAAAAAACAGATTGAATTATCTTTTAATAGTGAGATGGAACAGTATATGCTTCATTTTGATAAGGATAAATTGCATAAGGTGATTATGAACCTCTTGTCAAATGCACTAAAGTTTACATCTGAAAATGGGAAGGTAAGTATTTGGTTGCGTAAAGATAAACATGATCAAATGGTGCATATTTCAGTGAAGGATACTGGTATTGGCATCAAAAAAGAGGATCAGGATAAGGTTTTTGTTCGTTTTTATCAATCAGAAAATAATAAAAAATTAGGGGTGTCCGGGAGTGGTATCGGTCTTAATTTGGTGCGTGAAATGGTACAGCTGCATCATGGTACAATAAGTCTGGAAAGTGAAGAAGGGAAAGGATCTACCTTTATTGTGTCACTGCCGGTGGAAAGACAGGAGGGTACGCCTGTGATGACGGAAGAACCAGAGAAAGAGCGAAAGGATGAGGGAGGGAAGGAGATAGAAGGAAATAGCTCCACAGGTGATGCTAAGCCAATCATTCTGTTGGTTGAAGACAATGTGGATTTTCGGGTTTTTATGAAAGAAACTTTACAAGATCACTTCCTGGTTCATGAGGCCTCGGATGGAAAAATGGCCTATGAGATGGTACATGAAATATTGCCTGATTTAATTATTAGTGATGTGATGATGCCTAATATGGACGGCCTAGAATTGTGTGATATATTGAGAAAGGATATTAGAACTTCGCATATTCCAATTATTCTACTGACTGCCCGCACGGCCGATGAGGATAAAATAAAGGGGCTGGAAATTGGGGCTGATGACTATATCACCAAACCTTTTAATATGGAATTGCTCTTGCTTAGAATCCATAAGCTGATAGAGAAAAGAAATAAGATACAGAAGCAGTTTCAGAAAACTGTAGATATATCTCCCGGCGAAGTAACGATCACATCAATGGATGAAAAACTTATTAAAAAAGCAGTGCTTTTAGTGGAGAACAAAATGTCTCAGGCCGACTTCTCGGTGGAAGATATGAGTAAGGAATTGGGAATGAGTCGTGTTTATCTGTATAAGAAAATGATGGCCATCACTGGTAAGTCGCCCATTGAGTTTATACGTATTATACGACTAAAACGAGGCGCCCAATTATTGGAGAAAAGCCAAATGCAAATTGCTGAAGTGGCATATCAGGTAGGATTTAATAGTCCAAGACTATTTTCTAAATATTTTAAACAGGAATATGGTATGTTACCTACCGCTTATGCAAAAGCCCAAAATAAATGAGTAATAGGTCTTTATTTTGATACTTAATTAAAAACATATATATAATGAAACATCGATTCAGTTTAGGTATTACCATATATCTAATGTTTATTTTTTTAATTTCTTGTTCTGAGCAGGAACAAAATATTCAATTTGATAATCCGGATTTGAATTATGAAGGTAGGATTGAGTATGGGGCGGATGCCGCTGTTTTTTCTTGGTCAGGAACATCTGTTACAATGCAATTTAAAGGAACAGGAGTGTCAGCCTTGTTGCAGGATATGGATACTGCCAATTATTATAATGTAATTCTGGATGGTGAAGTGGTATCTAAAATACATATTGACACCTTGAAACATGCCTATGTATTGGCCTCGGGTTTGCCCAAAGGCAAACATACAATTCAGCTTTTTAAACGAACAGAATGGGATAAAGGTCAAACTCTCTTTTATGGGTTTACAATAGAAAAAGGGGGACGACTATTGCCGTCACCTGCGCCCAAAAAACGGAAAATGGCATTTTATGGTAATTCTATTACTTGTGGATATGGCAACGAAGATTTTACCGGGAAAGATCGTCCGTTTGGATACTTTCAGAATAACTATGAGGCCTATGGTGCTATCACCGCTCGTCATTACAATGCGCAATATCACTGCATTGCTAAAAGTGGAATTGGGATAACGGTTAGCTGGTTTCCAATGATTATGTCAGAGATGTTCGATAGAATAGATGCAACTGATTCAACCTCCGTTTGGGATTTTTCTCAATATACGCCAGATATTGTGGTTGTAAATCTTTTTCAAAATGATTCGTGGATCGTTAATAGGCCTAATTATGAGCAGTTTATTAGTCGATTTGGTACGAAAAAACCCAATGAGGATTTTATCATTAATGCCTATAAAAATTTTATTGCTTCTTTACGAACTAAACATCCTCAATCGTATATTATCTGTGCTTTGGGTAATATGGATGCGACCATAGAAGGTTCCTTGTGGCCTGGTTATATCCAGGCGGCTGTGAACCAATTAAACGATGATCGGATGTATACCTGTTTCTTCCCTTTTAAAAATACAGGAGGGCATCCTAAGGTGGATGAACATCATGCCATGGCAAATCAATTGATTGGCTTTATTGATCAAAATATTGCATGGTAACCGGCTTTGGGTAATGTATGTTTTCAAAAAAAGAAAAATCATTTCAAAATCTATTACGTATTAGAATTGTTGCCAAGCAGCCTGTCGGCTAACTCGTTCCCATTCTTCATAGTGGTATTATCCTTCATAATAAATCGTTGATGAATGGTACTTTTCAATTCTCATAACGAAGTTCTAATTAAACAGCGGTGCATTGGCACCGCTGTTTACATTTTTGTACAATTTGTAAACAAAACATACATTCTTAATTGCTGTGCAAGTGGTAGTTTTGTGACAGTGGAGTTGTAGGGAACTGTAATGATTTAAGATATGATTATGATCAAAAAGAGGTTGATAGTAGCTATGTTTTTGGTGGGAGTATGTTCTTCCATATTAGCTCAGAATTTTTTTCCAAAAAAAGACTTAATGTCTGTTGGGGTTTATTACTATCCTGAACATTGGTCGCCTGATCAGTGGGAGCGAGATGTGAAAAATATTGCTAAACACGGTTTTGAATTTATTCACATGGCAGAATTTGCCTGGGCGCAGATGGAACCAACCGAAAGACAATTTGATTTTTCATGGCTCGATCGAATGGTAGAACTGGCTGAAGCAAATGGTCTTAAAATAATATTGGGAACGCCAACAGCTTGTCCTCCGGTTTGGTTAGGTGAGAAATATCCTGATATTTATATGATGGACGCCAACTATCAGCGAAAAGAGCATGGAACAAGAGCCAATTTATCCTTATCAAATCCTTGGGTAAAGGAATATACAAAGCGCATTGTAACGGCTATGGCCAGGCGCTATGGGAACTGTAAAACGGTAATGGGCTGGCAGATAGATAATGAGCCTGAGGCAAAGGAAGATTATAGTGAAGCAGCTCAACAAGCCTTTCGATTGTGGTTAAAGGATAAGTATGGTTCCGTGGAGATATTAAATGAAGCTTGGGGAACCGCATTTTGGAGTCAGCGCTATGCTTCTATCGATGAGGTTAGGATTCATAATGCCTCCAATGTAGGTTGGTGGGGTGTGAATCCTATTGCTTTGTTGGATTATAAAAGATTTACGGCTGATACACAGGCGGCTTATCTGGATCTGCAGGCGCATGAGTTGCGCAAACATATCGCGAAATATCAATTTGTCACAACAAACTATGTGGCAAAGGGAAGCCAGTCTGATCCTGGAAGAAGCCAGCAAATGGATTTCGCTTCTTTTACTGCTTATCCGAATTATGGAAGTGCTAACTTGGGGGAGTTGGGTTTTCGTTTGGGTGATTATTCTGTATTGATGTTTGCCAATGATTATTACCCATCGCTAAATGGTACGTCAGGCGTTATGGAGCTGCAACCGGGACAGGTAAATTGGGCACAGTATAATGCATTGCTTCAGCCAGGAACTGTGCGTATGTGGTTATGGCATTGTTTTGCCGCTTCCAATTCTTTTGCCTGTACTTATCGTTACCGACAAGTGTTATACGGAGCGGAACAGTATCATCATGGTATTACCTCCACCGATGGGCTTAGTTTGAGTCAGGGAGGCAAGGAATATGTCCAAGTCATACAGGAAATCAAACGTCTGCGTGAATTGTATCAACCTCATTTGACAATGCCGAAAAAATTACAGCAACGAAAAGCAGCTATTTTGTGGTCCTTTGATAATCTGTGGAGTCTGGAACGGCAGAAACAAACTAATCAGTGGAATACATGGAAACATATGCAGCGCTATCAGCAAGTTTTGCATTCCCTGGGAGCTCCTGTTTCTTTTATCTCAGAGCAGGATGATTTTAATGAATATCCCTTTTTAATAGTTCCTGCCTATGAAATGGTTGATGAGGCTTTGGTGGAAAAATGGAAAGCGTATGTACGTCAGGGAGGAAAGCTGATTATTAGTGCACGGACAGGTGCCAAAAATAAAAATGCACATCTGTGGGAAGATAACTTGTCTGGCATTATGAATAGCCTGATTGGAGGTGAGCTTACTTCTTTTGATATGCTGCCTAAAGGAAAAACGGGTAGTATCATGATGAATGGTAAAGCGTATTCCTGGAGTGCATGGGGCGAACATATGAGGCCTTATGAGCATGCCGGAGTCCTGGCTAGTTATGATGATCAGTTCTTTCAGGGGACCGCGTGCGTAATATCCAATGAAATAGGACGTGGAAAAGTGTGGTATTTGGGAGTGGTGTCTTGCGATGGCCTTCTGGAGAGGGATGTGATAAGGAATGCTTATGAACAAAGTAAAGTAGGTGTTGAAAGTTATCCTGAAGGGGTTCTTGTAGGTTATAGAGATGGTTTTATGGTGGCGGTTAACTATTCTTCAGAGGACTATATTTTACAGTATGCAGGTCATTATTTGGTGGGAGATCGCATCCTAAAACCAGCAGATGTGGCTGTGTGGATGGTTGATGAAGGCATATGATCATCATTGGTATTCTGGAAGTGATGGTATTTATCATTTTGATCATATATCAAAAACATAATCGTAGGTACAACCGAATTGTTAAATCTATTTTTGGACTACAATATGATATGATAGTAGTATGGCCAGTGTCAATAATTAGTCTTTGCAAGAAAACTCCAAATACTGCGTTATTCTCATTTTTGAAACAGTCATTTACAATCAGTAAACTCCTTGGTTTCAAAAATATCGAAAGCCTTGTCTTTGAAGCTTTCTTATCAAAGACAGAAAAATCAGTCGTTTTCTTGCAGCCACTAATTAGACAAACAGGAGTACGATTCGTTTGGGTGAGTTTTATATGACAATGTATTAAAATATAAACATATTAAATACAAGCATAATGAAGAAGATATTAAAGAAATGGAGTGTGATCATCGTATGGTTGTGGTGTATGCTTGGGTGGCTTGCTGCGCAGGAGCTTCCTACGACCTTTAAGAATCCTATTCTGGCAGGTTTTCACCCTGATCCTTCTATTTGTAGGGTGGGGGATGATTATTATTTGGTGAATTCAACCTTTGTGTGGTTTCCAGGTTTGCCAATATATCACAGTAAAGATTTGGTGAACTGGAAATTAATAGGGCATGCTATTGATAGGCCTGATCAGGTGAATTTAGATGGTTTGCCTGATAAGTTGGGTCTGTTTGCGCCAACCATACGCTATCATGATGGTCTGTTTTATATTGTTAATACCTGTGTGGGGTGTAAAATGAATTTCTATATAACTGCCAGTAATCCTGCAGGACCGTGGTCTGACCCGATATGGCTAACTGATGCACCGGGTATTGATCCCTCGCTGTATTGGGATGAGGATGGTACTTGTTACTATACGGGCATGACGGGAGTAGAAAAGGAAGAGTGGCCTACGCAAACGGTCGTTTTTAACCAAGAATTAGATTTACAACAACAGAAGTTGGTAGGTGATCGTTATTACTTAACGAATGGACATGCCAATAATGCATCATATACCGAGGGGCCACATATATATAAAGTAAAGGACAAATATCTATTGTTGGTTTCGGAGGGTGGAACAGGACTGTATCATGCATTAACAGCTCATCATAGCGATTCGATCAATGGACCTTATGTTTCTGATTATATCAATCCTGTGATGACCCATCGTCATTTGGGCGAAGATTATCCGTTGCATGCCATTGGGCATGGAGACCTGATACAGACTCAAAATGGCGAGTGGTGGTGTATAATGTTGGGTAAACGTCGCATCCATAAAGAAACCACCTTGGGTAGAGAGACCTTCCTTTCGAAAGTAATCTTTGAAGGTCAAACTCCTATTTTTAACCCCGGTGAAGGAAAGGTGTTAATGGAACAACTACGACCGGATTTACCTTGGACACCTGTGGAAGAAGACGCGACGAGAGATGATTTCCAAGGAGAATCTCTTGGGATGAAATGGTGTACCATCCGTACTCCTCAAGAGACATTTTATAGGGTGGATGAGGGAAAATTACGATTAAGGCTTAGAAAACAGGTGATGGATAGCTTGGTTAACTCATCTGTTTTGTTGCAGCGTGTTCAGCATCATTGCTTTGAGATGACTACTAAAATGAGCTTTCGTACATCCAAACATCATGAGCAAGCAGGTATTACCTTGTATAGAACCAATGAAAACAATTATAAGTTGATGAAAGATGATGAGGGTTTGGTTCTCATAAAGTCTTTTGAAGGAAACAATGAAGTCGTAGAACGGTTGCCATACAAAAGCAAAGAGGTTTATTTGCATGTGGAGGGAAGCGGTTTGAAAGTTCAGTTTAGTATAGGGAAATCGTTGCATAATTTGAAACCCATTGGAGGTATGCAGAGTTTAGTAGTGATTGCTGATGGTCATGGCAATACTCAATTCAATGGGCCTGGGATAGGTATGTATGCAAGTAGTAATGGTAAAGAATCTGATAATTGGGCCATCTTTGATTGGTTTGAGTATAAGGGTTTGTGAGTTCTATATGGCCATTGAAAATTTAATTAAAATCATATGAAACGAGCCATGAGAATAGCTTCACACACAGAGGGATGATTATTTCTGGCGAGTTCCATATGACTTTTGAAAGAAAAATATAAACATATGAAAAAGATAGCTACTTTATTGTTGGTGTTAAGTTCGTTAATAGGTTGGGGACAGAAAGTACAAAATATTGCTTTAACACCTCCTATGGGCTGGAATAGTTGGAATACGTTCGGCACAGAAATTAATGAGCAATTGGTAATGGACATGGCAGATGCATTTGTGGATTTAGGATTGCGTGATGCTGGTTATGAATATCTAGTGCTGGATGATGGTTGGATGGCCAAAGAAAGGGATGAGGATAATAACCTGGTGGCCGATCCGAATAAATTCCCCAATGGGATGAAGAAAGTGGTTGATTATGTACATGCTCGAAGACTGAAGTTTGGGATTTATAATTGTGCCGGAAACAAAACCTGTGCAGGATACCCCGGTAGTCGAAGCTTTGAATATCAAGATGCCAAAAGATATGCACAATGGGGTGTTGATTTTTTGAAATATGACTGGTGTAATACCGAAAACCTGAATGCCAAAGGTGCATACGAAACGATGCGTGATGCTTTGTATGCAACAGGACGACCTATTTTATTCAGTATTTGTGAATGGGGCGATCATGAGCCCTGGAAATGGGGCGAAGAAATGGGGCATATGTGGCGTGTGACGGGCGATATTATTAATTGTTGGGATTGTACGGTTGGTCATGGAACATGGTCGTCTCTTGGCGTGTGGCCTATTGTTAAATTACGAAAAGATATCCGTCAATATGCCGGTCCTGGCCATTGGAATGATTTTGATATGATGGAAGTGGGCAATGGTATGTCGGCTGCAGAAGATCGTGTGCACTTTAGCCTGTGGGCAATGCTAGCCTCACCTTTAATCATGGGTAATGATCTGCGTTCTGCAGCACAGGAAACGATTGAGATATTAACGAATGAAGAAGTAATTGCTGTTAATCAGGACTCTTTAGGTATACAGGCCTATTGTCATTCAGATGAGGGAGATATGGAGATATGGGCTAAACCTCTAGCCAATGGTGAGTGGGCATTGGCTTTTGTGAATATGGCTAAGAAAGATATTCAAATTAATTACGATTGGAATAAGCACCCTGTTAAAGATGATTTGTCGAGCAGGGCACTGGAACTAAATAAGAATATCTATAAAATACGTGATTTGTACCATCATAAGGATTTGGGTAACACCCAGTCATTTTTAAAATCAAATATTAAAGGACATGATGTGTTAATGCTTCGTCTTGAGCCAAATAATAAGTAAGTTTGTTAGAGGGCAAAGTGAATTGTATTGCTTAGTTGATGCTATTATGAATAAATTTATTCTTACGCTCACCATATCATTGATGTTGCTTTTGGAGGTAGCTGGACAACAGCAGTATTCATTTTTACAGGTGAATAGTGCTGATGGCTTGGTGAGTAACCGAATTACCTGTATACATAAAGGATCGAGAGGTTTTATATGGATAGGGACAAAGGCAGGTTTAAGCAGATATGATGGTGTGCGGGTCGTTAATTATAAACACGATTCAAATGATTCTACTTCATTGCCCAATAATTATATCATAAAAATTCAGGAAGACGCCAGCGGTAACTTGTTGATTCAAACAGGAACTGCTTTTTTTGTTTATAATATTCACAAGGAAAAATTTTGCCTGGATATCAATAAATATTTGGGTATTAAGCCGGGAGCACTTTATATAGAAGGGATTTATTGTGATCGTAATAAGGAAATTTGGATAAAGACATACCATCAACGCTATTACCAGAAATGGAATAGAGATAAGCATGTACTGGAGGATAAGTTCCAATCAACAATAAAGGAAGAGACGCCATTGATAGATTTTAAACATGCCAACAATGCCTATTATTATCTGTTTAGTGATGGCCGTATTGAGTGCTATGACGAGCTTACATTTGATCTTTTATTTACAAACGATTTTTTATTGGGTAAAGCGGAAGGAGGAAGCTTGACACCAGGCATCTTTGTTGATAAAGAGAATGATATTTGGTTTTATGGTAATAACAATGGTGTTTTTCATTATAATTCATTGTCCGGAGAATGGACTAATTACAGTAAGAATAAAGGAAATAGAGGCTTAAGCAGTGATATTATTTATGAGGTAATACAAGATGATAAGGGCTTAATGTGGGTAGCTACAGATCATGGAGGAATCAATATCATCAATAAATACTCTGGTGAAATTGTGAAGCTGAAACATCAATCAGATAACGACAAAAGCATAGCAGGTAATTCTGTTACCGATTTGTATGTTGATGATAACCATATTATTTGGGCAGCAACCAATAAAAACGGTGTGAGTTATTATCACGAGAGTATCCATAAGTTTCAGCATTACAGAAACCTTTTGTCGGATAGTAATAGTTTGCCTTTTAATGATGTAAATTGTTTCCTGGAGGATAAAATTGGTAACTTATGGATTGGAACCAACGGAGGAGGGCTGGTTTATTATAACAGAGCATTAAATACTTATAAGACTTACAAATACAATAAGTATGATACTTTATCTTTAAGTAGCAATGTGGTGATGAGCCTCTTTATTGATGGTCAGGAAAATCTCTGGATTGGAACATATGCCGGTGGTGTCAACCGCTTTGATGGGCATCATTTTAAAAGATATCAATTTAAAACGCATTGGAATAGCGGATTAATGAATGATAATATTTGGTCTATTATTGAAGATAAGGATCATCAGATTTGGATAGGTACCAATGGTGGAGGAATAGAGATTTACGATAAAGATAAGGACCTTTTTTATCCATTGCATAATAATGGACAGTTCAATATACCTACTAAGTATATTGCCGATTTACATCAGCTAGCCAATGGAAATGTGTTAGTAGGAACTGCCTATGGTGCTTTTTTGTATGATACCAAGGAACAGCGCTATAAAAGGATTCCTGGGCTTAACGAGGGCTTGAGCTTTGTCAATAAAGTGGTCAATGCAGTCTTTGAAGATTCAAGAGGATTATATTGGTTGGCTACGAATGAAGGGTTGATCGTTGTTGATCCGCATTCGTCTTATGTTAAGGCGTTTACACGAGAGGATGGATTGCCGGAGCATATTATGAACTGTATTGTGGAAGATGAGTTTCAAACGATTTGGGTTAGTAAATCAACTGGTCTGAGTCAAATAATTGTCCATAAATCCTCCCGGGATAAGGAATATAATTTTCATATCTATCATTTTACAGAGGCAGATGGTCTTCAAGCCAATGAGTTTAATCCTAATGCGGGCTATAAAACAAAGAATAACGAATTGCTTTTTGGAGGAGTAAATGGTTTCAACTTGTTTAAATCAAAGAATATCAAGAGTAATAAAGCCTTGTGTAAAGTCATGCTCACTGGTTTGCAGGTGTATAATCAAAATGTTTTGCCAGATCATATCATCAGGAATGTAAAACTACTGGATGAGTCTATTACCACGACAAAGCAAATTGTATTAAAGCATTCCATGAATGTGTTTTCTATTGATTTTGCAGCGTTGAACTACTTTATACCTGAAAAGATTAATTATAAATACAAGCTTGAAGGGTTTAATGAGGAATGGTTAACCTTGAATAATGTGCAGCCTAGGGTGAGCTATACGAATTTAAATGCAGGTGAATATGTATTTAAAGTAAAAGCATCCAACAATGATGGTGTATGGGGGGATGATTATACGTCGCTAAAGATTAGTGTATTGCCTCCTTTTTATGCAACGCCGATCGCTTATGTTATGTACGGCCTCTTCTTCTTTCTTATACTGATTTATTATCGTTTTTCAGCATTAAGTAAAGAACGTCTGAAGTTCTCGATTGAACAGGAACGCTTATTGTCCAAAAAAAATCATGAAATGGATGAAATGAAATTGCGATTCTTAACCAATGTAAGTCATGAATTCAGAACCCCCTTGACGCTTATCTTAACTCCTCTTCATAAATTGTTGGCGCAAGATAATTCAATGGCCAATCGAAAATTATTGGAGGTCATAGACCGGAATGCTCATCACTTGCTTAGACTTGTGAATCAGTTACTGGACTTTAGAAAACTGGAACTCCATGGAATGCGTTATAACCCTTCGTATGGAGATATTGTTAGCTTCTTGCATGGTGTAATTGGTAATTTTCAAGAAGCTTTTGAGAAAAAGAATATTGATTTTCAGTTTCTTCATGACAAGGATTCTTTTATGTTTAATTTTGATAGTGATAAACTGCAGAAGGTTATCATGAATTTATTGTCCAATGCATTAAAGTTTACGCCACCTAAAGGTATGGTAAAGCTTAAGCTGAATGTGGATCAACAGTTAAATATGGTTTGTATTCTCATCAAAGACAATGGTATTGGAATTAGGAAAGAGGATATGGATAAGATATTCGAACGTTTTTATCAATCGGCATATAATCAAAAACTGGGTTTGTCCGGAAGTGGAATTGGACTCAACCTTGCCAAAGAAATGGTGCTGCTCCATAAAGGAACCATTGCGGTTGAAAGTACGGAAGGCGAAGGGGCTGCATTTACCGTGCGTTTACCTGTTGAAATTAGCCAAGATAACGAAGAAAATGTAATGAGTAAAAGTGAGCAGCACGCACTGGACTCAGAAAAGAATGTAAGTATAAAGGGAAAGCCTTTGGTACTCCTGGTAGAGGATAATGATGATTTTAGAACATTTATGAGAGATGCCCTCTATGATCAGTTTACGGTATTGGAAGCCGCTGATGGTGAGATTGGCTATGAAATGGTGCAACAAAAAATGCCTGATTTAATTATCAGCGATGTGATGATGCCCAATAAAGATGGTCTTGACCTATGCCGAATGCTTAGAGCGGATATCAAAACATCACATATTCCGATGATATTGTTGACTGCCCGAACAGCCGATGAAGACAAAATTAGAGGATTGGAATATGGAGCAGATGACTATATTACCAAGCCGTTTAATATGGAATTGTTGATATTGAGAATTAATAGCTTGCTTCAAAAAAGAAGTGAGATGCAAAAAGAATTTCAAAAAACAATTGAAATAAATCCCAGCGAGGTTCATATTACTTCAATGGATGAGAAGTTAATGAAAAAAGCCATTGAACTGGTTGAAGAAAATATAGCAGAACCTGATTTTAGTGTGATAGAATTTAGTAAAAAGTTAGGGATGAGTCGGGTTCATTTGTATAAAAAGCTAACCGCAATTACCGGAAAGTCTCCCGTTGAATTTATCCGTATTATCCGTTTAAAACGCGGTGCGCAACTGTTGGAGAAGAGTCAAATGAGCATCGCAGAGGTGGCCTATGCCGTTGGTTTTAACAGCCCACGTTATTTTAGTAAATACTTCAAAGAAGAGTACGGAATGTTACCCACCGCTTATGTAAAAGCACACGCTGTACCTTCACACAATAAGAAATAAACGCAAGTACTGAGCGTTTACTTTTCGGATTAAACTCGCCTTTTAACATATTAGCACCCTTCAGAAACATTATAGACAGCTGAGATATACTGCCCATGCTTACTTTTGAATTGTTTATAAAACAAGAGGAATTCTACAAGGAGGTAGAATGATTGGATAGATGTTCATCAACAGTGATGAGAATGTTGAAATTACTCATATAAATATATTTAAAATGAAATTTAAAGTATTGGTTTTATTGTGTCTGTTTTTCTTTTACAAACAAGGTTTTTCGCAAGACCCTCATTTTTACATTTATCTATGTTTTGGGCAGTCCAATATGGAAGGTCAGGGTCGTATCGAAGAGCAAGATAGTGTGGCCAATAGTCGATTTAAAGTGATGCAAGCTATCGATTGTTCCAACTTAAATAGAGAAAAGGCAAAATGGTATCCTGCAGTAGCCCCCTTATGCCAATGCTATTCGGGATTGTCGCCAGTTGATTATTTTGGCCGAACCATGCTGGATAATTTGCCTCATGATATTACCATTGGTGTTATTAATGTGGCCATTGGAGGCTGTGATATCAGGTTGTTTGATAAGGATATTTACATGAATTATGACAGTACCTATACCGATCAGTGGTTTGTTGAAAAGGTGCAGGCTTATGGTGGGAATCCTTATCATCATCTGATATCGCTGGCGAGACAAGCGCAAGGTGATGGTGTTATTAAGGGAATTCTTCTTCATCAAGGTGAAACAAACACAGGCGATACTCAATGGCCTTGGTATGTAAAAAAGATATATAATGATATGTTGAAAGATTTACATTTAAAAGCCAAACAAGTGCCACTATTGGCAGGTGAAGTGGTTCACCAGGAACAACATGGTAGCTGTGCAAGTATGAACGAAATTATAGCCACCTTACCTGAGGTGGTTAAAACCGCCCATGTGGTTTCGTCGCGAGGATGTACAGCAAAAGCGGATAGTGTGCATTTTAATGTCGAAGGTTATCGGGTTTTAGGTAATAGATATGCTGAAAAGATGTTGCAATTGAAGGGTGCTAAACATAAGTAAAATGATCGTATGAGAGTATTTTTAGCTTGTTACATTGTGCTATTCATCTTGGCTGGTTGTAAAACAAAGCAAGAAGAACATAGCGAAAACAAAAATTGTTCGATCTCCTGATAGCTATGAAAGGTGAAGGCGTTTTGTTTGGTCACCAAGATACCTATGCTTATGGTATCAGTTGGAATGATGTTCCTGGTGAATCTGATGTGAAGCGCGTGGCAGGTGATTATCCGGCGCTGTTTGGATGGGAATTGGGAGGCATTGAAAAAGGAGCAAGCGCTAATCTGGATAATGTATTATTTGAGAATATTAGAAAATATGCAGTGAAGGCCTTCCGGCAGGGTGGAGTGAATACCTTTAGCTGGCATCCTTTCTCTGTTATAGATAGAGCCGATTCGTGGAGTACAGAAAAGCATGTGGTGGAAAAGATAATTCCGGGAGGAATTTATCATGAGGCTTTTAAAAGAGATCTGGATATGTTGGCTTATTTTTTCAGCCTCTAGTATGTCTCAAAAGCTTGGCTGGACCATCGGTGGTTCTGTTACTTTATGGCTGTTGGCTTTTTATGGTTTTGAGGCCAATGTGGAACAATCAGCGCATACCATTCAGGGTATTAAATACATGATGAGTTTTGTGCCTGGTGCAGCCGCTCTTCTGTCTGGTTTGGCCATCATGTTTTATCCGTTGAGCGACCAAAAAGTAGAAGGCATTATAAATGATTTAGAGTTGAGAAGTAAATAGTGATAATCCCTAAAAATCTAACATGAAGAATATTACTGTATTTGTATTTTGTTTATGCCTATTTAATGGTTGTGTACAGCAAGGCGAAGGTTCTATGTCTGTATTGGAAATTAATAAGGGTTGGACTTACCAAGAAGTGGATGGAACACATACCGGTAATGCAACGGTTCCGGGAACCATTCATACCGACTTACTTCATAATGGTCAGATTGAAGATCCATTTTATAGAACCAATGAAAAGGACTTGCAATGGATTGATAAGAAAGACTGGATTTATAAAACCACTTTTGATGTGGATATAGAAACGCTTCGTAAGGATGTTTCTGTGCTGAATTTTAAAGGCTTGGATACTTATGCCGATGTGTATTTGAACGGAAAGCTAGTATTAAAGGCGAATAATATGCACCGAACATGGTCGGTGGAGGTGAAAGACTTTCTAAAGGAAGGGAAGAATCAGCTTAAGGTATACCTGCATTCGCCCATTAAAAAAGGATTAGAGCTGTATGATCAGTCGGCTTATGCCTATCCTGCAAATAATGATCAGTCAGAAAATGGAGGCCTGGGAGAAAAGAAAATTTCCGTGTTTACCCGAAAAGCGGGTTATCACTATGGTTGGGATTGGGGGCCCCGCTTTGTTACCTCCGGTATTTGGCGAAAAGTGGAACTGAGAAGTTGGAGTAGGGTAAATATTGAGTCTGTTTTTATACGGCAACCGGTAGTTACTTCTGAATTGGCCAAATTGCTTGTGGAGACAAATATAAAAGTACTTAAAGAAACTGAGGCAGAAGTAAGTATAAGCTATGAAAACGGAGATGTTATTGCTGCCAATACAAAGGTGGTGTTAAAAAATGGCCTTAATAAGGTTGTTATTCCTTTTGAAATATTGCATCCTAACCTGTGGTGGAGTAATGGATTGGGAGATCCTAATATGTATGATTTCCAGGTGCAGGTAAAAGTAAAGGAAGGTGCTGTTTCTACACAGAAAGTATCTGTTGGCCTGCGCTCTGTCAAATTAGTCAGAGAACCAGATAAGGACGGAGAATCTTTTTTGTTTGAGCTAAATGGAGTCCGGGTTTTTGCAAAAGGGGCCAATTATATTCCCAATGATTCTTTTTTACCCAGGGTGACACCAAAGGATTATGACAAGGTGGTGGATGATGCCGTTCAGGCCCACATGAATATGTTGCGCGTATGGGGAGGAGGAATATATGAAGATGACTATTTTTATGATTTATGTGACCGTAATGGAATCATGGTTTGGCAGGATTTTATGTTTGCTTGTTCCATGTATCCCGGAAACGATGCTATGTTGCAGAATATTAAACAGGAGGCTATCGATAATGTCACCAGACTTCGTAATCATCCGTCTATCGTTTTGTGGTGTGGTAATAATGAAATTAATACGGCTTGGCATTATTATAGTGCAGGAGGATGGGGCTGGAAAGAGCGTTATACAAAGGAGCAGCAACAAGAAATGAATCACGCATATATCGATATTTTTCATGGTGTTTTACCTGAGGTTGTAGAAGATTTGACTGAACTTGATTACTGGCCTTCTTCTCCGCAAGCAGGGTATGAACCCCAGAATCATGCCAGCTATGAATCAACATCGGGTGATACCCATTATTGGGGTGTGTGGCATGCTTTACATCGTTTTGAGGATTTTGATAAATATAAATCGCGCTTTATGAGCGAATATGGTTTTCAGTCTTTTCCTGATTTTAAGTCGGTACAATCTTATGCAATTCCTGCAGATTACGATATTGAATCAGATGTGATGACTGCTCATCAACGCAGTGGTATCGGTAATCTTCGTATTAAAAGCTATTTGAGTTGGTATTATCAAGTGCCGGATGACTTTGAGGAATTTTTATATTTGAGTCAAGTACTTCAGGCAAAGGGAATTGGAATGGCTATTGAAGCGCATCGCAGAGCAATGCCCTACTGTATGGGATCCTTGTACTGGCAAATCAATGATTGCTGGCCCGTTGCCAGCTGGAGTAGTACAGATTACTATCATAAGTGGAAAGCAGCGCATTATGCAGTTAAAAAGGCCTTTGAGCCAGTACTTATTAGTGCTGTTAATAAATCGGATTCAGTGGCTGTTTATGTGGTTTCTGATTTACAAAGTGATGTTGAAGCAACACTCAATATACAATGTATGGATATGGATGGGCATGTGCTGTATGAGAAAAATAATAATATTGTTATTCAAGAGAATACAAGTGCATTGTTACTATCATTAGATACCAAAGAAATCAAGAATTTTAATAAGGAGTCGTGTTTCTTCGTTTTTAGGTTGGAGAGTCATGGAGAAATGATCACTTCCAGATTGCATTACTTGGTACATACTAAGGATTTAAGACTCAATGTGCCTCAAATAGAGCTTTCTATTGAAGAAGCACAGGGGGAAACCTACTTAAATGTGAAATCCAATACCCTAGTTCGTAATTTATATTTATATGATGATCAGTCGGCCTTTGTTTTGGACGATAATTATTTCGATCTCTTGCCGGGTGAAGTGCAGCGTATCAGGGTTTTAAGGCATAATAATCCACTGGATGTGGAAGGAGTTAACTTTAGGTACATAAGGCGTTAACAAATTAACACACTATTTCACATAGAGCAACATATCTTTGGAATACTTAATTGTATTGGTTATATTATTAAGGCAAGACAAGTACATATTTTTAAGGACAAAAAAAGTATCTAAAAAACTATAGCAGATGATAAGCGTGTCTGTTGTAGTGTTTCTTGTTTAAATTTTACTTAGTGTATCATGTACAATTAGAGTGTAAAATCATTAATTAAAACAGTTTTTATGAAAACAAATCTGCGACTCTTTACTGTTATTGTGATGTTTTTTATTACCCAAGTAATAGTGGGTCAAAACAGAACAATAACTGGTACAGTAACGGATGATACAAATGAACCTTTGCCAGGTGTATCTATCCGTATGGAAGGAACTACTACCGGTACTATTACTGATGTAGATGGTAACTTTAGTTTGGCTGTTCCTCAGGGAAATGTTACGCTGCAATTTTCTTTTATTGGTTTTACCGACCAAAGCGTTGATGTTACTATGCTAACACAGGTAAATATTCAATTAAAACCTGAGGTGTCAGATATAGATGAAGTGGTAGTGGTGGGTTATGGAACGATGAAAAAGAGCGACCTTTCTGGTGCCTCCGTATCATTAAATGCGGATAAATTAAAATCAGCCGGTTTAGCTAATCTCGACCAGGCATTAACCGGACGGGCTGCAGGGGTGTCTGCTGTTTCTACATCGGGTCAGCCGGGAGGGGCTGTGAGTATTCGTGTACGTGGGCAGAGTACAATAAATGCTGGTGCTGATCCGCTGTATGTGATAGATGGTGTACCTATGCAAAATACAAAAACAGGGGGGCATGACCTGGGATTGGCCGATGCCTTAGGTAATTCTCCTACATCGGGCGTTTCACCTCTCTCCAAAATTAACCCAAGCGATATTGTGTCTATGGAGATTTTGAAGGATGCTTCTGCAACGGCTATTTACGGTTCGCAGGGGGCAAACGGTGTTATTATTATTACCACCAAAAGAGGAAAAAAAGGCGATGCCAAATTCGAATATAACGGTTCCTATGGCGTTCAGCATCAGGATACACGGGTTGATGTGATGAATCTGAAGGAATTTGCGGCTTATAGTCAGGCGGTTGCCGAGGAATCTTTTAGAAATGACGAACGTGCGGAATTTGAAGATGTTTCACTGCTAGGACATGGAACCGATTGGCAGGATGCGATTTTTCAATTGGCATCCATTCAACAGCATCAGATGAGTGCATCCGGCGGTGGTGATAAATTGAAATATTATGTGTCAGGGGGATATTTGAACCAGGAGGGAACAATTGTTGGAACTGAGTTTGAGCGTTTTTCGATGAGAACCAATTTGGATGCTCAGTTAAAAGATTGGTTGAAAATAGGGGTGAATATCAATTTCTCGCAAACAGATGAACATCTAGGTTTGGCCGATTCTGAATCGGGAATTATCAGAATTGCTTTGCAAACAACTCCGGATATGCCAATCTATAATATGGACGGGTCTTATGCAACCATCTTTAGAGAAGGACAAACCAGTCAACCTAATGCAATAGGTATTGCCATGGATGATGAAAATTTGCTGAAACGAAATTCTTTTGGAAGTACCCTGTTCTTTGATGCTACCATAATGAAGGATCTAGTGTTACATACCGAAGGTACGCTGAATATGGATTTTTCAAATGCCAGTGTATTTAGACCTAAAGTCGTTTATGGAAACTGGGAAAGACCAATCAACTCCATGCGGGCACAGAAAAATAAAAATACGTATTGGCAAATAAAGAATTACCTTACGTATGCACGAAGTTTTGGAAAACATAGTGGTACATTAATGATAGGTCAGGATACTTGGGAAAATGAATATGATTACCAAAGTGTGTATAATACCAACTTGCCCAGTAATGATATACACAACCCATCACTGGGTGACGGCATTCCACAAATCACGTATGGTTTTGGTAGTTCTTCTAATGTGTCCTTTTTTGGACGACTTAGTTATAACTACGACAATCGTTATATGATGACCTATACACATCGTAGAGATGCTTCATCGAATTTTGGACCAGAGAACAGATGGGCCGGTTTTAATTCTTTTGCAGGGTCGTGGAGAATTAGCAATGAACCATTTATGGAGTGGGCTGAATCTGCTGTTGATAATGCAAAGCTTCGTGTAGGCTGGGGACAAGTAGGAAACCAGAATATAGATGGTTATTTATGGGGTGCTAGTATTACAAAAATGGAAACGGGCCTGGGAGCAGGATACCGCCAAAGCAATATTGCCAACCCTTATATTCAATGGGAAAAGCAGGAGCAACTTAATGTTGGTCTGGATTTGTCGCTGTATAAAACAGTTGATCTGGTTGTTGAATTATATGATAAAACATCCAAAGACATGCTTATGGAACTCCAATTGCCATCTTATATGGGAACCCGGGGAAATGAATCCAGTAAGCTGAATGCCCCATGGGGAAATTATGGGGAAATCAATAACAAAGGTGTGGAGGTCTCAGTCACTACACACAATGTAAAAAATGCGTTTTCATGGGATACCGATTTTCAAATTTCCTTTAACAAAAATAAATTAGTTGCATTGGATGGAACTCCATCTGCGCATATTGAAGGGTATGGACAATGGAGTGATGTGGTTTCTTTATCCGAAGTGGGAGATCCCTTGTTTAATTTCTATGGGTATGTGACGGATGGTATATATCAAAATATTGATGATATTCAGAATAGTCCAAGGACAAATGCATATCCGTCAGATGGAGTGTCATTTGATGCTGCTTCAACGGTTTATCCAGGAGATATGAAGTATAAAGATATTAGTGGGCCAGACGGTAAACCGGATGGTATCATTGATTCATATGACCGTACTAAAATAGGATCTCCAATGCCGGATTTTACTTTTGGCTTTAATAATGTCTTTTCATATAGAAATTTCGATTTAAGTATATTTATTAATGGTTCGTATGGTAATGATGTAATGAATTATACAGCCATAAACCTGTCTAATATGAAAAGTATATGGAATAACCAATTAGCACTGGTGAACAAAAGAGCCATATTAGAGGAAGTGGATGGTGTTGTTCGCGTTTCTAATCCAAGCACTCATATTCCTCGGGCAACAGGTACTGATCCCAATGACAATGATAGAATATCCGATAGGTATATCGAAGATGGGTCTTTTATACGAATCAAGAATATTACCCTAGGATATACCTTTTCAAAACAGCTGCTAAAACATATTTACCTCAGTAATGCTAGGGTGTATGCGAGTATAGAGAATCTGGTCACCTTTACCGATTATAGTGGCTTCGATCCAGAGGTGGGAGCTAGTACTCAAAGTCCTAATGTCTTTGGTTTAGATAATGGCCGTTATCCTTCGCCTCAGGTGTTTACTTTTGGTTTAAATGTTTCATTCTAAAATATATAGTGATGAAAATATATAATATAAAGACTTTTATAATTGCCATTTTAATAATGGGCATAGGCGTGTCTTGTGACGATTTTTTAGATCGTGCCGCAGAAGATACTTATACAATTGATAGCTTCTATCAAGATGATGATCAGTTGTTTCAAGCGGTTAATACCATTTATAATTCCCCATGGTACGACTTTCAACGCGGTTTTATGAAAATAGGGGATGTGTTGGCTGGTAATATTGTGTTTGATGTAGGGGATGGGTATACAAATTTTACTTTGAATAATTCTGATGTGGATATTGCTAATGCTTCTGCTTCTTTATGGTCTGTGAACGCTTATTGTAATGGCGTTATACAAAACGTTGATACAAAATCAGGTTCGGAAGTAACTCAATATGCTAAAAATACAGTTAAAGGCGAAGCAATGGTTTGGAAAGCAATGAGCTACTTTTATTTGGTTCGCTGTTTTGGTGCTGTACCAATTATACATGATAATGCCGAAATAATTTCCAGTAACTCTTCTACTACCCTAAAAAGAAATAAAATTCAGGATGTTTATAAGTATATTACTTTGATATTAAAGGATGCCATAGAGCTGTTGCCCGAAAGTAATGATGCGGGAAGGATAGATAGATATAGTGCTTGTGGCTTGTTGGCAAAAGTATACCTAACTAAAGCAGGATACGGACAAAATAACACCCGCAATGAGGATGACCTGGCTGAAGCGGCTAAATATGCAAAGTTAGTTATTGACCAAAGTGGTAGATCTTTACACCCGGCATACGAGGAGCTGTTTCAATTAAAGGGTAATTTTAATACTGAGAGTCTGATCGCATGGCATTGGACCGTTGGAGCACAATGGACAAGCCAAAATTCCTTGCAGTCAGATTTGTCAATGGCGAATTTTTCGGATGCTGTGCAGTCGTGGGGTGGATATGTGTATCCTACCATCGATTTACAAAATGAATTTGATGAAGATGCCACTAGCCTTACCCGAAAATACAGAGATACCCGTCGCAAAGCAACCATGATGATGGTGGGTGATACTTATGATTATTGGTGGACTGAGATGGGGGGATTTATCTATAATTGGGATAGCTCAGAAGAAGGTATGTATAAAGGATCATTGAGCTTTGTTAGTGGCACTGGAGCTAATTGTGCCAAGCATATTGTGGGCCGATTGGCTGATGCAAAGGCGCAGGGGTATAGTGACCTGGATCGTATGCATACCCCCTTAAGTACGCATCTGCTTCGCTTGGCTGACGTTTACCTGATATATGCTGAAGCTGTCCTGGGGAATGATGCGTCATCAACAGATGCGGCTGCTCTGAGTGCACTAAATGCTGTTAGAGCGAGAGCGCTTCAGGGTAATCATGTGGATGCAACCGAATTTACCTTTGATGATATAGATAAGGAAAGACGCCTGGAGTTAGCTTTCGAGGGTGACCGATGGTACGATCTGGTTCGTTTACATTATTATAAACCAGAAAAGGCTAAGCAAATGATTGCTGCTCAAAATAGGGGTTCCTGGGATGGGCTTGATGATTTGTATACAAATGATAACGATGCGAACCTGAATCTAAGAGAGTTGTTTGTAACACCTTCTGATGTTGATTTTGTAATTCCATTTCCTGAAGTCGACTTGTCGTTGAATCCGGGATTAATGGATGATCCAGTTGACTTTGACTTTGGTTCTATTGGCTATAATTAGCATTACACAAAGATGGATATGAGGTGGTCGTGGAAGAGTGTTTATGTTGTTGAAATGTAGGGTGGTGAGTGCATTTTTTTTGACCATTACAGATAACCTTAATAAGTAAATTATAAATTCATGAAAACTATCAGAAACTTAAATATATGTGGAACACATATCTTGCTGTTGATCTTTGCGATGGCATTTATGTTCCAATCATGTGAGGAATATCCTCATGAGTATGAAGTGGCAGGCGGTGTACCTAAGATAGATTACATTAGGATAACCACGCCAGAAAAATCCGATTCTTTAATAATAAGTGCTTCTCTAAATAGTACGATAACTATTATTGGAGAGAACTTAAGAAGTATTACCGAGATGTGGTTTAATGATAAAAAAGCCTATTTGAATACGAGTTTTATCACTTCAAATGCACTGATTGTTAATATTCCTAACGAGATTCCGGGTGTTGTGTCAGATAAAATATACATGGTGGCTGGTAAAGATACGCTCACCTATGATTTTAATGTGGTTGTTCCCCCTCCAGCTCCCAAGTCGATGCTTTGCGAATTTGTGGAAGATGGGGATGAGGCGGTTATTTATGGAAATTATTTTATTGATGACATGAATGTGCCTTTGCAGGTAATCTTTCCTGGAGAAGTGGAAGGAGAAGTGATTAGTGTAAGTGATGATTTTGATGAAATAATTGTTAAAGTGCCTGTAGGGGCAGCTGTCGGTCAAATTACCGTAAAAAGTATTTACGGATCTACGCGTTCTTCTTTCTTTTTTCGTGATGATAGAAACTACATCCTCGATTGGGACAATCTGGATGCAGCAGGAGGCTGGCGATCCGGTGTGATTGCAAGTACAGAACCGACTGGTATTAGTGGAAATTATGTTCGTTTTCATGGTGATATGACGGGCGCTGTTGGTGAAACATGGAACGAAGATGCTCATAGCTTTAATCTTTGGAATGCTTCTAATGGGAGAAGTGATGAACCTTTTTATGAGGGTGATCTGAGTGCAGCAGTACTTAAATTTGAATGTTATGTGGTGGAAGAATGGAAGGCGAGTGCATTGCAAATGATATTTACACCTTATAGCGTTAGTGCTACAAATAGCTATATCGCAGATGGAATGACCCCTCGTGGATTGTGGATACCTTGGGCTTCGTCAGGTAGCTACCGAACCGAAGGGTGGACTACTGTAACCATCCCCATGTCTGAATTCCATTATTATCATGACGGTACCGATGCTGGTTCAGCAATAACGAATGATATGTTAGGAGGTCTTACTTTCTTTGTTTGGAATGGAGGAGTGGAAGGTGAAGATTGTAGCGTTCATATGTGTATCGATAATATACGTATTGTACCTATGTAATTCTTAGATGCATGATCATTTAAAATTAAATATAGATACATGGAATGAGTCGTGGTAATTGTTTTACATACAGTAGGATAGTTGGTTTAGGTGAGTTTCATGTGATCTTAATAATAAATTATAAACTCATGAAAAAGTTAAAGATATTATTGCTTCTGTCGTTGTTTGGTTTTTTAAGCTTATCAACGTTTTTTGCTTCATGTAGCGATGATGAAGATAAGGGTGCAGATGAAGTGACATTATATAGCTATGGACCTATGCCCATAGCAAGAGGTGCTGAACTTAGATTTATTGGTGACAATCTGGATAAGGTGAGTAGTATAGTACTTCCTCCTGATTTGCAGGTTATAAGTACTGAATTTACGGAACATACTGAAAAAAGTATAAAACTTACTGTGCCTCAGGATGCCGTAGAGGGGTATGTAAATTTGTTGGCTGGAGAAGTGACTGTTACTACAAAAACTAAAATTGGCTTTTCAGAACCCATAGATATAGATGGCTCTTTTACTCCTAAAATCATTAAACCCGGGGGGGTGTTGACCATTGAAGGTGATTATTTGAATTTAGTTGGAGAGGTGATTTTTACAGACCGTATAGCTGTTGATAGTGCTGATTTTATGACGATATCGCGTAAGCAAATTACCTTAATGGTCCCTCCTCAAGCACAAACAGGAAAAATAGCGGTGTCAAATGGGGCCGATGATCCTATCGTAATTTACTCAGAGGATGAGCTAACTGTTACGGTACCCACATTAACAGAACTGTCGCCAAATCCGATTGTCGCAGGTGCTGACTTGCGTATTAAGGGAACAGACTTGGATTTAGTGACAAGTATAGGTTTGGGTGGAGATGTGCAGGTGACAGACTTTACCTTGGAAGAAGATGGTACAGCCATCGGGTTGACTGTACCGATGAATACCCAAGATGGCAACGTTTCGTTGAACCTGGCTTCGAGAATTATTGTGACATCAGCTGAAGAATTGGTGATGGTGGTGCCTACAGTTTCAGTGACACCTACAACCATAAAAAATGGTGCTGTACTCACGGTGACGGGAGAAGATCTTGGTTTAATTAGTGAGGTTGTTTTTGCGGGGGGAGCCAATGGAACCATACAAGAGGGGAGAACCGCAACAGAAATGAAGGTTATAGTGCCTGATGCTGCAATCAGCGGTGAGGTGATTTTTAATACAACAGCTGCTAAAACGGTTTCTGGTGGCGATTTAGTACTGATGGAACCTAGTATTGTGAATATGGCTCCGATATCTGCTAAACCGAATGTGGATGTGGTAATTACCGGGATGGATTTGGATTTAGTTAGTAAAATTAGGTTTGCGGGTAATATGGAAGGGGCCATTGTTTCTCAATCGGAGACGGAAATTGTGGTAACAATACCTGTGGGTTCAGTGACAGGTGTCATCACTTTGATAACCGTGAATGGAACAGAAATCATTTCTTCTGCGAGTTTGGAGGTCCTACAAAATCTACCCACATTTACTTCTTATGGTGAGGCTAAAGGAGTTCCGGGAGAAATATTAACGATTAATGGAATGAACCTGAGTTTGGTGAAAAAAATAATCTTTCCGGGTGGTATAGCAGCTACTGCTTATGGCGAAAAATCAGATAGTCGCATAGAAGTATATGTTCCGGAAGAGGTACCTGTGGGTGTCGGTCGATTGACCATGCTGACCTATGAAGGAGAAGAGGGCTTTTTTCCGGAGATATTTTTGGGTTCTACTGAGCCAGTTGTCGATCCAGACTATGTTTTCTTTGATTTTAACGGATCAGAAAAAGGTAGCTGGTGGGGTAATGCAATGGGCAGTGATGTGTCAAGTGATGCACCAATGGCTGATGGTACACCTTATTGGTCTATAAACGGATACAGTACGCCGGATTATGGCTGGGATGGAGGCTTTTTCTGGAGAAATGGAGGTAATAATATTAAAACAGAAGGTTTGTTAGTGGATAGGGATGTTCTGAAGTTTGATATTAATATTCACGAGCCTGTGCTTGATGGTGAACTACGACTGAACATCAGAGGTGATGATTATGACGCAAATGCTATTTATAAGCCATGGGAAGAGGATCCTTCATTTGTGACGGTTGGATGGATCACTGCAACTATACCACTTACTGAGTTCGGAATTACAGATGCTCAATTACAGGGCCTAACAAAAGATTTTGGTGCTGTATTTATTTCAGGAAGCGCTGTGAAGGTTCATATGGACATCGATAATGTAAGATTTGAAAAAAGGTAGGTGTTGCGATGAGTTCGCTTGAGATCGTAGTAAAAGGGCATTGGTGTTTGTTATGTATGGCTTCATGAATGACCATCGTTTATGAAATTGGATTATGATAGATCATTTTAAAAATAAAGTAGCTCCTGATATGAAGAAAGAGCTACGAAGTATATTGAAATATTGGGCTGAAAATACCATTGATTTTGCGAACGAAGGTTTTGTAGGTGAGCTGGATGCATATGGACATAGAAATGTAAAGGCTGATAAAAGTGCAGTGTTGAATACTCGCTTGCTCTATACGTTTTCGGCTGCTTATATCTTTTTTAAAGAATCTGTTTATTTAAAAATAGCAGAAAAGGCTTATGGCTACTTGCTTCGGTACTTCTGGGATTATAAAAACGGAGGATTGTTTTGGTCGGTAGATGCCAAAGGAGTGGTGACCGATAACCATAAGCAGGCTTATGCACAGGGCTTTGGTATATATGGTTTTACAGAATATTATAAAGCAACAGGTTGTAAAGAAAGTCTTGAATGTGCCATTGGATTATTTCAATTGCTGGAATTTAAATTTAAGGATAAAGAATTTGGGGGGTATATGGAAGCCTTGTCAAATGACTGGCTTCCGTTGGAGGATATGCGCTTAAGTAGTAAGGATGCCAATGAACCCAAATCTATGAATACTCACTTGCATATTATAGAACCTTATACGGAGCTTTATAAGGTGTGGCCTCGTAAGCGTTTGAAAAATAGTATAGAAGACTTGTTGTTTATTTTTAAAGATAAGATCGTGGATGGTAATACATTTCATTTTAACTTGTTTTTTGAACGGGACTGGTCGGTAAAATCCAATATCGTGTCCTATGGTCACGATATTGAAGGCGCATGGTTGTTGAATGAAGCCGCTCAGGTAATTCAGGATCAAGAAATGATGGTTCAGGTGAGGGAGCTGTCCTTGAAAATAGCGAATGCTACAATGTTGGATGGTTTAGATGAGGACGGTAGTGTTTTTTATGAGATGCAGGGTAATTGTTTAGATAAGGATAAACATTGGTGGCCACAAGCCGAAGCATTGGTTGGATTTTTGGACGCTTACCAAAATTTTAGTGATGAAAAGTATCTGAAAGCTGTCGAAAAAGTATGGGTGTTTATCCTTTATTATATGAGAGATAAGGAGTATGGCGAATGGTTTTGGAAAGTGGATGAGGAGGGGGTGCCAGATAGATTACTGCCTAAAGTGGGATTTTGGAAGTGCCCGTATCATAACGCAAGAGCCCTTATGGAAGCCATTAGACGCATTAGTATGATATGAAGATGTATCGCGAACAACAGGTTATATATCTTAGGTATTTAATTGTTTCTGTATAATATAGAAAGATAAAAACGAAATTTTTATTAAACCCGGATGATGTATTAGAACTTTGTTATAGATCTTCTAATGCATTTGTCGGGTTAAAATGAGCTGCAATAGGTTTTAAGTAGTAATGTTATTTTTTGAAGGTTTAATGTGAAATTAGAATTTTTATGAAATATATTTTTTGTATAACAATGGCCGTTATGCTGGCTTGTTGTTCGGCATGTGAAAAGTCCGATAAGACAGAAAAGGCGGCACCGGAATTTAAATCAAGCATGCCGGCGGATGGAGCTCAGGATGTTTATCTGGATACGGATGTTAAAGTGGTATTTGATGAGGTTGTGACATTGGCTCCAGATCATGGAATAACCATTAATAATTCAGCAGCCAATGTTGAAGTGTCATTTACTACATTGGTTTTTACAGTCGATTTACAAAGTAATACCACTTATCAAATTATCATTCCTCAAGGTAGTGTTGTGAATACTTTTGGAGTGCCATTATCCACTGATATAAAGATTTCGTTTGCAACCAAAGAAATAAATGTTTCTAATAGCGAAGATATGGAATTTGTGGCCGATATGGGAGTGGGTTGGAATTTAGGTAATACTTTGGATACGAAACATAAGGATAAAACTAACTGGGGTAATCCAGCAGTAACCAAAGCGCTCATAGATGCTGTAAGAGCCAAGGGATTTAAAACATTAAGGCTGCCGGTTACCTGGCAGTATAATATGGGGAGTTCGCCTGATTACGTAATTGAGCCTGATTTTTTAAACAGAGTAGAAGAGGTAGTAAACTATGGTTTAGATAATGATATGTACGTGATTGTGAATATTCACCATGATGAAGATTGGATTATTCCAACGTATGAGCGGCTGGATAATGTTAAAGAGCAGCTTGTAAGAGTCTGGACGCAAATTGCAGCGCATTTTAAGACCTATGACGACAAACTTATCTTTGAAACATTGAATGAACCGCGCCTTATCGGTTCTAATCAAGAGTGGACCGGGGGAACAGCAGAAGGGAGAGACTGTGTGAATCAGCTGCATCGTGTGGCAGTGGAAGCCATAAGGGCTACGGGAGATAATAATGCCAGTAGGTATATAATGATATCGCCCTATGCTGCATCTTCGAGTCAAGTGGCAATTGAGAGCTTTCAGTTACCCACTTCAACAAGGCTTATTGTTTCTGTGCATAGTTATTTTCCATATACCTTTGCTTTGGCTGAGGATAATTATGTTACAAGTTGGGGTACTGAGGCAGAACAACAAGCCCTAGATGCAGAACTGAATCGTTTGGTGGATCAATTTATTGACCAGGGAATTCCAGTGGTTATGGGTGAGTGGGGAAGTTTAAATCACGGCAATTTAGAGGATAGAACAAGACATGCGGCTTATTATAGCACAGCTTGTTTGAGCAGAGGTATTCCTTCTATTTGGTGGGATAATGGAAATTTAAGTGAGTTTGGACTGATAGATAGAACTACTTATCAATGGGCTTATATCGACATAGCAAATGCTATTGTAGAACATTAATAATGTATTAAAACATCTACTAAAGATTAAAATGGTAATGTAAGATCTTGAGATAGGAACATCATAGAATATCTTTTTTTGTTATAAAGTTATTAATCATTAATACGAAGGTTAGTGAATCTTACAGAATGACGGAATAACGTATTAAATGAGTAGTTTTAGATAATAGATGCATTTGCTTAAAATTATGAGTCACTGTAGTTTTGTAATGAAACCTTTATAGAAAATTTTATTTCAAGTTTGAATTATTCAGCTTCTTCAACTGTTGGCAGGTTAGAAAAAATATATGTTCAGAAGTGGATTCATTTTGGTTTTTTACAGTCTATTCAGTCATGGTCAGAGTATAGAAGGACGGGTATCCTAAGTTGACTTTTGAAGAGGACTCCAAGTCGGGTTATGAATTGCCCCCGTCAAGCTTATTATACCCGGATGATGAAAAATCTTATAATTCGAATAATTATAGTGCAGTTAAAGACCAGGATACCAGAGATACAAATATCTTTTGGGATGTGGAATAAGTTTTATTTTTATTAATTATTGTTTATGTAAGAGACCCTTCGAAGTGTTGGGTCTCTTTGTTCTGTATGAAAATGAGAAAGATTATTTTATTATTATGGATTGTATCATTTCAACTATTTGTTGTTGCTCAGGGCAAAACAAATAACAATGTTGGAAGGGTAGTGTATGAGAAGTTTATTAATGGAGCTGTTCAAAGCCATGAAGACAGATTTATTCTGGAGTTTGCTAATGATATTGCCAAGTGTTGGATAGATAATACCAATAGCGATTTGTTGCCAGAGGTGCCATTGAAATTTAATTATTTGGATTATGAAAATGAAAAATTGTATCAGCAAGCTATATTTCAGGGAAAGGATACTTGCTACAAAGAAAGTGACTTTGTAAATTTGGATGAGTATAAACCAGAAGGTAAATTGGTGAAGATATTAGGTTATGAATGCCAAAAATATGTAGGTTCTTCATTTTCAAATAGAATAGAAATATGGGTCGCTAAAGAGGTTGGTATAAAAGGAACCCCTTTCCTGGGAACTCCGCATAAAGAAGGACTGGTTCTTAAATATATTAGAAATGGGAATTATGGTTGGGAAGCAAGGGATGTGAAGATAAAGAAGTCCAAAAAAATGATAAACCCAGAGCCAATGAATTTGGGCGTTAAAGTAAATGCGCAAGACTTTGATAAGCGCCTGCGCAATGCTTTAGTAAAGGATGTTTCTTTGTTTTCAAATCAGGTGATTAATTGGGGAGATAAAATAGAAAATGCCCATGAAGAGTACTTAGATACTGTTTATCGGTTTGCCGGGGGTACAGTGCTTGCTAAAAAAGTGAAATTGCCCAAAGTACCTTTGGGAACTCCGGTTTTTGCAGAGCTTATAGAAAAATCAAATGGTGATGCCTATGATCGTACAGGGTCTGTTTTCGTAATACCCGTGAATAAAGAAAAGAGCTTTTTAGATGGCTTGAGGAATGGTGTTGATTACTTGCCTGAATATATGAGTGGTGAAGGTAAAAAGTATCATGGGGTAGTTGTTAATGATGAATTTGAGCCTTTGATTGAATTGATGCGTTTTTTTACTCCCTTTGGGGTGAATTACTTTAATGAGAAACGTGATGTGGGAATCAAATGGGCAGACTCTGCTGTGTATAAAATGGATGTAAGCCATTTATTACCTGTATTACAAGATGAATGTTGGATAGGAATGTATATAGGTAACTACGCCAAGGGAGGTCATTGTGTAAACTTAAATCTTAAGTATTACCTTGATGAAAAAAAGAATAATGCCCAAAAAAAATACTGGATTCAACCCGTGTTTAATACGGTAAATGTGATGGAAATGGTTGGGCAAAAATATGGAACTATGTTTCGGAATGATACTTTAACCGTAGATTTTGAAGTGCCCAAAGGTGTGAAAAATATTCAATTTCAGTATATAACTACGGGGCATGGTGGTTGGAAACAGGGGGATGAATTTGTTCCTAAAGAAAATAAAGTATTTCTTGATGGAAAGTCCTTTTTTAACTTTACACCTTGGAGAGTAGATTGTGGAACTTATCGTAGGCTTAATCCTGCATCAGGAAATTTTAAAAATGGAATGTCATCGTCTGATTATAGTAGATCTGGTTGGTGTCCTGGAACTGTTGCGAACCCATTTTTTATGCATTTAAATGGTTTATCTCCAGGGAAACATCGCATACAAGTTTATATCCCTCTGGGAGAACCAGAAGGAAATATGTTTAGTGCATGGAATATATCAGGTGTCTTTGTAGGTGAGATGGAGGAATAGTATAGCCTTAGAAAAATAAATTTAGACATGTGAAACGAGCCATGTGTTTTTTTTTACACTCAGAAGTGTGATTAATTCTGGCGAGTTTCATATGACCATTGAAAGAAATATATAATCATATGAAAGTATTTTTATTTGCAGTTGCTACCCTTTTTATAACATCATGTCATTTTACATCATCTAAATTAAAGATGATCGATGTAAGTAATGAAATTATTTCTCCTCAAAAATATATTGTATGTAAAGCTGAAGGTTCAATAAAAATTGATGGTCTAGCAGATGATGAAGCATGGAAGAATGTACCGTTTACTAATTCTTTTATCGATATAGAAGGTGTGAAAACACCTAAATTTGATACCAAAGTAAAAATGCTTTGGGATGAACAGTATTTTTATGTTTATTCTACGATGCAGGAACCACATATTTGGGGTGATCTGTATCAGCGTGATACTGTTATTTTTTATAATAATGATTTTGAGGTGTTTATAGATCCATCAATGGATACATATCATTATGGTGAGATTGAAATAAATGCGTTAAATACAGTGTGGGATTTGAAACTGGATAAACCATACAGAGTGGGAGGTAATGCGGACAATAGCTGGAATCTGAATGAGCTGGTATCAGCGGTGAAGATTTACGGAACTTTAAATAATCCCAATGATATTGATAGTTGCTGGAATGTTGAAATGGCAATCCCCATTGATAAATTGATGAAATTAAAAGATAGCAATGAGGATCATCCTAAAGAAGGTGAACAATGGAAAGTAAATTTTTCACGTGTGGAGTGGGATTTTGATGTCGTTCATGGATGTTATGACCGTAAAAAAAATAAGGGCAAATACCTCCCGGAGTATAATTGGGTTTGGAGTAATCAAGGTGTGATAAATATGCATGAACCTGAAAAATGGGGTGTTGTTCAGTTTACAGATAGTACAATGCCTAATGATAGTTTTTTTATGAAAGATGCAGATTTTTTGTATAAACAAGTGGCCTACGCCTTATTTAGAAAGACGCAATTTGGAGACTTAAAAGGTTTGTTAGCCAAGTCTTCTGGATATACTGAAGATTTTATAATTAAAACAGGTGTTTTAAATGTTTCTGCAAATTATGTCAAGAAAGAAGGGGATTTTTATTTCACCATTTCTTCTCCATCAAATACTTATGTGATCAGTAGTAACGGATATTTAAATATTAATTAATTTTTATGAAAGCCGCAATTTTTGCTATTTTATTGGCACTTTTAATTAGTTGTAATGCTGTCAAAGACGCTGAGAAAAAGATATTTGATGTTGATCCTATTGAAATGAAAAATCCAGAACTGAGCACCGAGTGGCGCCAATATCGTTTAAATGCTGTTACTCGTTTAGTGAATGAGTTAGTAGTGATAGCACATGAAAGTGGCAATAAGTTAAGCGCAGCTGTGTTTCCTTTTCCTGAGATGTCACGTCAGATGGTGCGTCAGGCATGGAATGATTGGAATTTAGATGCTGCTTATCCAATGCTTTATCAGAATTTTTACCGACAGAATATCAATTGGATAGGCTTTGCTTCGGAACAGGCTGTTAATGATGTGGATTTTCCTATAGTTGCCGGCTTATTTGAACCTGCCTTTAACAATGCAAAAGCGTTTGAACAAGGTATTCGCCTGGCTAAAGAAAAAGGAGCAAGTGGAGTGTCTGTATTTACAGCTGACGGCTTGAGTATTGAGATGCAACAGGTTATTAAGAAACTTAGCAAGGAGCTTTAGACTCATTGATGAATAAATGACTGCTCTTTTGGTTTTGGATGACAGAGCCAAAGGAGCAGGTTGTTTTTAGTGTTTGGAGGCAATTATAATCGATTAATGATGTTTTACTTTGCTGGGCGGGTATCCAAACATCATTTTAAATTGTTTTGAGAAATACTTGGCATCGGTATATCCTATTTTAAAAGCTGCGTCGGCAACGGTGTATCCTTTTTGTAATAGTTCTAATGCAATCTTAAGTTTTACTTGCCGTATGTATTCCAAAGGACTAAGACCGGTGAGGCCTTTTACTTTGTTATAAAACACGGTTCTACTAACAAAAAAGTGCTCTGCTACGCCCTCAACACCTAAGTCCTTTGAATAATTTGTTTCGATGTATTTCATTAAGTCTTGCATAAACTTTTCGTCTTTGGTATTAACTTTTAACGTTTTAGGGTCTATGGTTTTGTTGTCTCGGAACTTAGAGATCACTAGTTTACGTTGTTTTATAAGACTATGTATAACTGCTTTCAGGTAGCTGGAATTTAGTGGTTTGGTGATGTATGCTTCTGCTCCTGTTTCAAATCCCGAAATTTTGTCCCTTGTATCACATTTGGCAGTCATCATAATGATGGGTATATGGCAAGTGCTAAAATTCTCCTTTAATTTTTTAGTCATCTCAATGCCATCTAACTCAGGCATCATAATGTCTGTAATGATTACATCCGGATTATGAACTTCTGCCAGTTGAAGTCCTTGAATACCGTTACCGGCGACAAAACAATTGTAGTTATATGATAACTTATCTTTGATATAGCTAGCAATGGATGTATTATCTTCCACAATAAGTATTGTATCTATATTTTTATCAATAGGTTTTTGTTCCAGATGTTGAGGATTCATGATTAGTTCCTCATCATGATTTGCTACAGGGCTTATATTTGTGTTTTCTATGGCAGAAACGTTTGCTTTTTCCAAAATTACCTGCTTGTTTAATGGCAGTGATAAGCAAAAGGTACTACCCTTGCCTACTTCTGATTTTAGCTCGATATTGCCTCCATGGAGTTTAGCCAATTCAAATGCCAAAGAAAGTCCAATGCCACTGCTCATATTGCTGTTATTGTTAAGAATAACATAACGACTAAAGATATCTGCTATATGATCGTTGGGTATACCCGGACCTTCATCAATTACTTGTATTTTTGCTGTATCTGCTTCTGTATCTGTAAAAATGGTAATGCTTACTTGTTTGCCACGTGGGGTGTATTTTAAGGCATTGGAAATGAGATTGTATAAAATGCTGTCTATCTGAATGATATCTGCCCATATGTTTATTCTTTCATGATATGGGTTGATTTTAAATCGAATACCATTGTGTTTAGCCAGTGGAATAAAGCTAGTGTAGATATCCTGTGCAAATTCGTTTAAATCAATTTCCTGAACCTTCAGGGTCATCTTATTGTTTTGAATTCGTCTAAAATCAAGGAGTTGGTTCACCAACTGTAGCATTCTTTTGGTATTTTTACGCATGAGTATGAGCTGCTTTTGAATATGCTCACCAATAGTGTTTTCTTCTAAAATATCTTCTAATGGCCCTAATATTAGTGTTAAAGGGGTGCGTATTTCATGGGAGATGTTGGTGAAGAAACGAAGTTTTAGCTCATTTATTTTTTTCTCAAGTAGTAAATCATTTCTGTATTTTTGAACTCTTAATACAATGGAGCGAACTATCATTAGCAGCATTATTAATATGATGGCATAAATGCTGTATGCCCAAAAGCTTTTCCACCAGGGAGGTAATATTTCAATAGTAAGTGTTTTATAGTGGGTGGTCCACTGTCCGTTTCTATTTGTGTTTTTTACCATGAATGTATACATTCCATGGGGTAGATTGGTATATGTAGCCTTTGTTTGATTGCCTACATAGTTCCAATCGTGTTCGAATCCCTTAAGAATAAAGGCGTATTGCGTTTTTTCCGGATCCAGAAAGTCCAAGGCTCTGTATTGGATACTGAAACTGGATTGCTTATGTGATAGCTGGATTTCTTTTGTAAAGGTAATGCTTTTGTTAAGTGGCGATTTGCTTTTCCCTATCACAACATCTTTATTGAATAATTGAAAGTTAGTAAATTCTATGTTGCATTGTATATTGGGTATGTCAATCATATTGGGATGCAGTAACTCTATTCCATGTGTGCCACCAAATAATAATGCGCCATCCTTTAGTTTGCAACTTGTGTTTTCTGAGAAACTATTAAAGGACAGACCGTTTTTGGTATTGAAAATCTCAATGCTATGTTTTTCATTATCATATCTATTGAGCCCATATTCTGTACTGAACCAAATTTTATGGTTTAGGTCTTCTAAGATGCCAAAAACGGCATTGTTTGACAATCCATTGCCTTTGCTTGTTAGGGTTGAAAAAATAGGTGAATCGCATAGGGGTAACTGGATTGTGCTGACACCACCTCCAGAGGTGCCAAACCATAACCGTTTTTTGGAGTCTTCATATATTTCAATGATGTCATTGTAGTTAAGAGAATTATCTGAGTTGATATCCTTAAAGAAACTCCTGAACTTTATGTTGTGGTTGCTAAGGCTGTCCATTGGTAGTACGTTTAGCCCAAATGATGTAGCTACCCAAATATTAGAGTCGGTATCAACTTCTATATCACGTACCAGGTTATTGGATAGGGTACTGTTATTCGAATTATAGTTTTCAAATTCTAGTGAATTGATCGTGTGTGCATTGGTAATGCTTATGCCATTTCCAAAAGTACCTATCCAAATATTGTGGAGAGGGTCTTGTTTGATGCTGTATATGTTATTGTTACACAATGAATAAGGATTTTTGGCTGCGTGCTGGTAATTGATGAACCGAAGGTGCGTATAGTCAGTTGTTTTTGGGGGTAAGGGACTTGTACTTACGAATAAACCGTGGCCTTTACTTCCGATCCAAACATAATGGTTGTTGTCGAAAAAAATGGTGTAAATATTGGTGTTTGTAAAGCCTGGGGCTATAGGCTTATTGGCGTCGTATCGAATAACTTCTTGTAAATCTTCATCAATAACATATAATTCGCCGCTTTTGGTTCCTGTCCATATGCAACCGTTGGGGTCTTGGGTGATGGATCTTACTAAATTGTCTGTGATCTGTTGAATATTTTTCTTTAATAGTATATGATGGAAGGCAGGATTCTTTTTTATGACTTTTTCTAGGCCTCCCTTATATTGGCCGGTGCCTACCCACATTAGTCCAGTTTTGTCTTCTGTAATGCAGTGGACAATGTCCGAGGCTATAGAATGATCATTGGAAAGCTCGTTGGAATGGTTAATAAAGGTGTTGTTTTTTCTGTCGTAGAAAGAAAGCGCCCCACCATGTAAGCCTATCCAAAGATTAGAATCTCTATCTTCATAAAAAACATGACGTTCTAGGTCGGTAATGGCTTTGTGTTTTGCTATTTGATAGGTTTCGGATGTGTCTTTGGTTATATCATACCTGGTTAATCCATATTTGTCGGTGGTAATCCATGCGTTATTATAGTAGTCAAAATATATATTATCCACATTATATCCATGAATATCAATGTTTTTCCATTTGTGGTTGGATGGATGTACCATGGTTAGACCATGGTTTTTAGATGCGATAAAAATATCTTGGGAAGGAGATTTAAATAGTTTTAAAATATGGTTGCTTTGGATAAAGGAGCTATTACTATTACTGAGTATACGGTATGAAGAAGTGTTCTTATTATAGACGACAATGCCGTATTTTTCGGTGGAGAACCATATCTCTTGGTTTGTTTCAACTGCAGAATGAAAGGAATAATGAATGAAAAGGTGTTGGAAATTAAAGGTGTTTTTTCTAAAATCTTTATGTGGTAACAAGTTTATACCATGTTGTGTGCCCACCCAAATATTTGAGTCCTTATCGGCTAAAATAAACCGAACATTATTATTTGTGATGGTGTACCGTCCTTTGTCGCTAATACGAAAGCGTTCGTATGCGTCATCAGAAGGCTGATGCTTTAAATAATAGATCCCTCTTCCTGAAGTACCTACCCAAACCTCGTTAGTAGAGTATTGTAAGAAAAACGAGGATTGTTTTACCTTATTAAAATCAGGATCGTTGTAGTCAGGAAAACTGGTAAATACTTCCCGTCGTGGATTAAAAGAATGGAAGTAGTGATCGTAGGTTTCTAACCAGATATAATCTAAGCTATCTTGCCACAATTTAATGATGCGATTGTTCGTGAAGTTGTTTTTGCCTTCAGATTGTTGATTGTATATTTTAAAGTTAAATCCATCGTACCTGTTTAAACCATTCCGCGTACCAATCCACAAGAATCCTTTCTTGTCACACAAAATACTTGAAACGGAGCTTTGTGATAGTCCATCTTTGGTATCAAAATGTTCAAATCTGTAAATATCTTGTGCATTACTTATCAAAGATATTATAAGAATAGTATATAATAAAAACTGTTTTTTAATATTTCTCATATCCGTTGCTTAAACCCGAAAAATGTATTAGAAAATACAATACGTATTGTATTTACTATCCATCAAGTAGCCGGCTAACTTGTTTCGTATGGTTATAATTTGTCTCTCAGTTGCCATGTGGAACTCGCCAGAATTAATGATCTCTTTATGTGCAAATCCTTTCCCCTGGCTCGTTTCAATCCACCTTAGCGGTGCGATACCTCAATTCAACAAGTGATTGATTGATTGTGCTTTTACTTTTCGTGACGAAGTTCTCATACTTCATTCGGATTAAAACAAATATAACAATTTAATGGCATTTTTAATAGTTGATGAATCGTATTGTGGCATGTGTTTATTTTGTTAACATGCTTATTATTAATGAATAGACTAAATGTCTACCTTAATATTGGACGATTTGTCTACTATATTTAGGTGAAATATATCCCTTGTAGGGTTATGGATTTTATAATTTTAAAAATGTTATTTCAATGATAAAAATACGAGAGCAAAAAGTATATCCATAAGAAACCATAAAATATAACACAGAATAATTATTAAATGATGAATTATATAATCTACATATCGTGCTTGGTATTTATGTTAGGATGCCAACAACCTAATTCAAAAAAAACAGATGCGCATCGTATGGCTGAAGAAAAATGGTCCGTAAGGATGGCGGATGCCGTGATGTGTGAATATGATAGTTTGGTTTATTATTTAAATCCGCGTAAAGTGAAGTGGGAGTATGACTACGCATTTCTTGGGGGAGCTATTGATAAATTGGGTAATATAGATGAAAAGTACTCTCATTATATGGAAGCGTACATAGATTATTTTGTAAGGGATGATGGTTCTATTGCTACATATAAGCAGCAGATTTACAATATAGACAGGATCAATCCCGGCAAGAACTTGATAACTCTTTATAAAAGGACTGGTAAAGAAAAGTATAAAAAGGCCATTGAGCAGTTGGTGAAGCAAATGGAAGAACAGCCTAAAACAAAAAGTGGGGGCTACTGGCATAAAAAGGTATATCCTTATCAAATGTGGTTAGATGGAATATATATGGCATCTCCTTTTTTAGCTCAATATGCCAAGGAATTTAATAAGCCTGCATGGTTTGATAAGGTTACTTTTCAAATTCAACTGATATATGCTAAAACAAAAGATGAATCATCGGGATTGCTTTATCATGCCTGGGATGAGAGCAGAGAACAGAAATGGAGTAATCCTGATACCGGTTGCTCACCGCACTTTTGGAGTAGAGCCATGGGGTGGTATGTCATGGCAATTGTGGATGTGTTGGATTTTTTGCCTGAGAACCATGAGGATAGAGCTAAGCTCGTGCGTATTCTTCAAGAAACATGTGATGCCATTGTTAAGGTGAGGGATGGAGAAACGGGTCTTTGGTACCAGGTCTTAGATCAGGCGAATAGAGAAGGTAATTATCTCGAAGGCTCCGGATCAGCAATGTTTACTTATGTTTTTGCCAAAGGAGCCAATAAAGGGTATCTGAAACCTGCGTTTTTAGCACTTGCGAATGAATCATTTAATGGTATGGTGGAGCATCTAATAGCTAATACTCCTCAGGGTACCATCGAAATGAGAGATATATGTGGGGGATGTGGATTGGGCGGAGATCCATATCGTGATGGTTCGTTTGAATATTATATCACCGAAAAAAAAGTTATCAATGATACAAAAGGTGTAGCGCCATTTATTCTGGCTGCCATTGAGTTAGATAGATAGTGGTCGTTACTGTTAAATGATAAAAAAATGAAGTATTTTTTAATGTTCATCTTTGGGATGCTATGGTTGATGCCTCCTGCTACTTGTTGTAAGAATAAAGAAGTACTTGCCTTTCCCGGAGCGGAAGGAGCAGGTAAATTAACAACAGGTGGCAGAGGGGGTATCGTTTATAGGGTTACTAACTTAAATGATGATGGGCCGGGTAGTTTGCGTGATGGTATACAGAAAAAAGAGCCCCGTATTATTGTTTTTGCGGTCAATGGTTATATTGATTTGAAATCAAGGTTAGATATTAACTATGGTGATGTTACCATTGCCGGGCAATCGGCCCCTGGCGAAGGAATATGTTTGCGAGGATTTGGATTGCGTATTAATGCTGATAATGTGATCATCCGGTATGTAAGAATACGTCCTGGCGATGCTGCTCATACCGAATTAGATGCACTGACAGGTATGAGACATAAGAATATAATCGTGGATCATTGTAGTTTGAGCTGGGCTACCGATGAGGTTTGTTCGTTATATGATAATGAGAACATGAGCGTGCAATGGTGCATTATCAGTGAAAGTTTAAATCAAAGTTACCATTCAAAAGGAAAACATGGTTATGGCGGAATATGGGGAGGTATGAAAGCTACTTTTCATCATAACCTGTTGGCCCATCACACCAGTAGAAATCCGCGTTTACAGGGAGCCAGAAGACTGTCTTCTCCACAAACAGAACATGTAGAAATTGTTAATAATGTGATATATAACTGGCAGTCAAAGTGCATGTATGCGGGAGAGCAAGGAAGGTATATTATTTCGGCCAATTACTTTAAACCCGGGCCGGCAACAAAAGCATCGGCCAAATACAGGTTATTGGAGCCTTATGCCCCATATGCCTTTTTTCAATTTAGCAAAAATATACTGGAGGGAAACAATGAAGTAAGTAAAGATAATCTGAAAGGTATACAGCTCGAGAAAGATACAATATCAATGTATTTTAAGAAATCGATAAAGAGTGCTTCTGATTATCAAATAGAGTCAGCTTATCATGCCTTTGAAAGGGTGTTGAAATATGCAGGAGCCAGTAAAGTACGGGATAAAATAGACAAAAGAGTTATTGCTGAAGTTAGGAATGGAACAGCCAATGGAACATCCCATGGAATTATTGATAAGCCTCAAGATGCTGGTGGCTGGGGTGTAATGGAAGCGCTTGATTCACCAGAAGATACCGATCAGGACGGAATACCAAACTCGTGGGAAATAAAGAATAATCTGAATCCAAAGGATAAATCTGATGCATCGGTTTATATGCTGGATAAAGAATATACAAATATAGAAATCTACTTAAACAGTCTGGTTAGCAAGTGAAATGCACAGTATGCCATTCTTAGGCAATATCCTTTGGGTATTTCTATGGAATTATTGTGCACTGAAATTTAAATCAAAAAATGAAGAAGATGAAAAAAAATCATTTGAAAAATGGCCGAATGGTCATGCTTAGTTGGCTGATGCTGATGTTTTGCAGCATGAGTGGCTTTGCACAAGTGCTAAATGGCAAGGTAACCGATACTCAGGATGATCCGTTACCGGGTGTTACGGTGATGCTGAAAGGATCCTCTACGGTGGGTACAATTACAGATATCAATGGAATGTATACTTTAAAAGTAAATAATTTAAAATCAGATGTAATTGTTGTTTCTTTTATTGGGATGGAAACCCAAGAAATTGCCGTGGATGGTAGGTCAACAATTAATATAGTGATGACCGACGCCTATACTCAATTGGATGAAGTTGTGGCTGTTGGATATGGAACCGTGAAGAAAAGAGATATTACGGGTTCTGTTTCATCGGTGAAGGGTGATGCGCTGGAAGCCATACCTGTAACTTCGGCTGCTCAGGCGATGGCCGGACAGATGGCCGGAGTTAATATCACTACAACGGAAGGATCTCCTGATGCGGAAGTTAATATTCGTATACGTGGAGGTGGTTCTATTACTCAGGATAATTCGCCTATGTATATTGTAGATGGTTTTCCTGTGAGTACAATTTCCGATATTCCTGCTTCCGAAATACAATCCATCGATGTACTTAAAGATGCTTCCTCTACTGCTATTTATGGAGCTCGTGGTGCCAATGGTGTGATCATTATTACTACTAAAAGCGGAAAAGAAGGGAAAGTCTCTGTGAGTTATAATGCCTATACTGGTATAAAAAAAATAGCCAATGAATTGGATGTGCTCAGCGTGGAGGATTTTGTTCGTTGGCAATATGAGTATGCAGTGCTAAAGAATGGAATGGATGAGCTAGATTCCTATGAAAAGTATTTTGGATATTATAAGGATATAGATCTTTATAATGGACAAAAGGGGAATGACTGGATGGAGCAGGTTTATGGACGAACAGGAACTACCTTTAGTAATGACCTAAGTGTGAAGGGCGGATCAGAGAAATTTGCCTATAACTTTAGCTATGCGGGTGTCAATAACAAAGAAATTATGTTGGGGTCTGATTTTGACCGTACAAACTTAGTCCTAAAGCTGGATCATAAGCCCAATGAGAAAATTAAAATTTCCTATTCGGTGCGTTATTCCGATACGGAAATTAATGGTGGAGGAGCCATTGAGCAAACGACGGCTACACCATCCGATTCTCGCGTAAAGCATGCAATGATATATTCTCCAATTCCATTGAATGGACTAGAGGACTACGCAGATGAGGAGGTGTCGAGTTATATGATTAACCCCCTTACTGCCGTTGATGATAATGATAAAAAACAAGAAAGAACTACCCTGAATATGGGGGGGGAGCTTTTCTTGGGAAATCATAGAAGGATTAACTTTTAAAACAGAACTGGGACTGCAATCCTATACCTATACTGAAGATCGTTTTTATGGTACCAGTACTTATTATGTGAATAATAATGTGGAGGCTGATTATCAGGGGTCACCAGCCGCTAGGATACGCAAAAGAAAGAAAGACTCCTTTAGAAATACAAACTCTTTAAATTATGATTTTAAAAATGTAATAAATGACGATACGCATTCTTTAAAACTACTTATTGGGCAAGAGCTTTTAGAATCGGAACAAAGTGAATTGACCAATATTATACAGGGATATCCATCATTTTTTACATCCAGTGAAGTGTTTAGGTTGACTTCGCAGGGAAATCCATTGAGTACCGATAATATCATTAGTGCAGATGATAAGTTGTTGTCATTTTTTGGAAGGGTAAATTATGGTTATCAAGGTAAATATTTGCTTTCTGCAACCTTCAGAGCTGATGGATCCAGTAAATTTGGAAACGGAAACCGTTGGGGATATTTCCCCTCAGCGGCTGTTGCCTGGCGAATCTCTGAGGAAGGTTTTATGCAAAGCACGGCCTCTATACTGAGTAACCTAAAATTACGACTAAGTTACGGAACAGCAGGTAATAATAATATTCCTTCAGGTCAGTTGATGCAGGAATTCAATTCTGGTTCTACCACTTATATTAATAATGTTGACTCTTACTGGGCAGTATCTTCTCGTATGGCGAACCCTGATTTGGTGTGGGAAACAACAGTAACACGTAATACCGGATTAGACTATGGTTTGTTTAATAATAGGCTAAATGGTTCGTTTGAAGCTTACCTGAATACCACGACCGACTTACTCATTGACTTCCCGGTTTCGGGTACTGGTTATTCATCTCAGTTCAGAAATATGGGTGAAACAGAAAATAAAGGTTTTGAGGCATCTATCAACTGGATCGCCATCGATCAACCTAAATATGGTTTGAGTATAGGGTTTAATATTGCGATGAATCGTAACCAGATTAATTCGCTTGGTATGATGGAAGATTATGGAGTATCCTCAGGTTGGGCATCTACCGAAATAGGTAACGATTACTGGATTGCAAAAGGAGCTCCTGTGGGACAAATAAGAGGTTATTTGTCAGATGGTAGATATGAGGTGTCCGATTTTGAAAGTTATGATGCTTCGGCAGGTAAGTGGGTGCTAAAAGAAGGCGTAGCTAATACGGATTTGATAGGTGATATCCGCCCTGGATCGATGAAGCTGAAGGATACAGACGGCGATTTTGATGTTGATCAGGATGATGTGAGAATTATTGGTGATGTAAATCCGCTGGGAACAGGAGGTTTTAATATTGCGGGTCGCTTTTATGGCTTTGATCTTTCTGCTGTATTTAGCTATAGCTATGGAAACGATGTGTATAATGCCAATAAAATTGAGTATACTTCCACCAGTAGATACCCATATCGTAATATGATTGATATGATGGCTGAGGGTGAAAGATGGGTAAATATTGATGATGAAGGACAACTGGTTAATGATCCTGCGCAATTGGAAGCCATGAATGAAAATACAACCATGTGGTCGCCTTACATGGATAGGTATGTATTGAGTGATTGGGCGGTTGAAGATGCATCTTTCCTTCGTCTTAATACATTAACCCTGGGGTATTCCATCCCTAAATCACTCACGCAAAAAGTCCATATCAATAACATGAGGTTTTATGCCACCTGTAACAATGTGTTTGTGCTGACCAATTATAGTGGATTCGACCCTGAGGTATCAACCCGTAGGTCAACCCCGCTTACTCCTGGAGTAGATTATTCTCCTTACCCTAAGAGCAGGCAGTTTATTTTTGGTTTAAACCTTAATTTTTAATTGAAGTAATTGAAAATCATGAAGAAGATAACATATATATTAATATTATTTTTCGCAATGATCATGTCATCATGCGAAGAAGACTACTTGGATGCGCCTACACAGTCTACGATGGATGAGTCTTTGATATTCTCAAAACATGAGTTGGCTAAGGGTGCGATTGATGGAATAAAAGAGGTAATAGGACAGACCAACTCATATAGAGGCCGTTTCTTAACTCATTATGGTTCTAATACCGATATTGAGTGGAATAACTCAACAAGTTCTAATGCCCGGGGAGATTTATCCAGATATATTAATTCTCCTACCAATACAGATATGAATAGGAGTAATGTGTATTGGGCTATGTTATATACTGGCATTGAACGTGCTAATATCTGTATTCGAGGTCTACGGAATTATGGTAATCCTGAACCTGGGACTGAGATGGGGCAGCTTTTAGGAGAGGCCATTACTTTACGAGCCATTTATTATGCCGACTTATTAAAAGCTCATGGCGATATTGTGGCTCGCTTTGAACCGATTACTTCTGAAACAATCTACTTACCCAAGAGTAATAGGGATGTTATTTATAAGCAGCTTATTGCTGACTTAGAAGAAGCGGCAAGCTTAGTGGCATGGCCCAATGAAACAGAAGCAACTTCGACTACTGAAATGGTGAACAAAGCCTTTGTGAAGGCCTTTAGAGCGCGCCTATGCCTGATGGCTTCAGGTTTTTCACAAAGGGGTAATAGTATTCGCAGAAGTACGGATCCAGAACTTGCACCAGAGGTTCTTTATCCTATTGCATTGCAGGAATGTAAAGATGTTATTGAAAGTAATACTGTTGCGCTGGAAAGTAGTTTTGAAACTTTATGGAGAAAGAACTGTGAAGAAGTCATTACTGCTGGTGGTGAGTCTTTATGGGAAATTCCTTATTCCGAAGGCCGGGGGCGTCATCTGTTTACTTATGGAGTTAAGCACCAAATAGCAGATCAATATACAGGCCAGCCACGTGGAGGAACATTTGGCCCTCTTCCTCATGTATATTATGATTTTGATGCAAAGGATACTCGTAGGGATGTAACCTGTGTGCCTTATCTGTGGAGTAAGTCTAATCCTGCAATCCAGGAGCTGGATGGGGTTGAAATATGGTATTTTGGAAAATGGCGCTATGAGTGGATGACAAGGTATGTAACATCGACTAATGATGATGGTGTAAATAAAATTTATATGCGCTATGCCGAGGTATTGTTAATGGCTGCTGAAATTGAAAATGAACTAAATGGGCCAACTGCTGCTGCTCCTTACTTGAAAGAAATTCGAAAAAGAGCATTTTTGCCAACTGATTGGTCTGAAAAAGTGGATGCTTATGTGGATGTGTTGGCTACTAAAGAAGCTATGTTTGAGGCTATTGTGAAAGAGCATGGCTTTGAATTGTGTGGTGAAATGGAAAGAAAACAGGCTTTGATTCGTTGGAATATGCTGAAATCTAAAATGGATGAAGCCAAACAAAAAATGGATGAGCTACGCAACTTGGTGGGTGATTATTTTGATGTGCCGTCTACGATATATTATGGTTATCTGTCTGATGGTGAAACCCTCGATATATATGGTCTGGAAAGAGGAGAGAGTGACGATAAGTCAGCTGATTACGACTATCAGACAACTTGGATCAGTGCTTCCAAAATAGATGATGAAAAAATAAATTCTATCTATACCAATAACCCGGATGAAAACCAGTTCTGGCCTATTTGGCAAGAGTTTATTGATAACAGTAACGGAATGTTGAATAACGATCCTATTGAATAGTTGGATGCAAATAAATATTAAAAATAATCATATGACTAAAATATTAAAATATACAGGAGTCTTAGCTGGCTTTATTGCTATGCTAGTATTTAGTGCCTGTGACGATGATATTAGTCCGGTTGTGGAAGAGCTGGATTTTGACCGTGTTTTTACTCCGTTGGAATTGGAGGCGAAAATTAGTAATCAAACCACTGTTGCATTTGATTGGGGGTTTAATAAAGGAATAGATTCGTATGTGTTGGAAATAAGTGATGATAGTTTGATGTTTGCCAATATTATTCATTCGGTATCTCTTAGTCCTGAACAAACGCCCTATGTTTACGAGTTGCCAGCTGGTGATAGTCAGTATTCAGTGAGGATAAAAGGCGTCAGTGGTGAGGCGGATGACTCTAAATGGGCTACACTGGCTTTTAAATCACTGCCTGAAAACTTATTTGCTAATTATGATGTGGAGATGACAGGTATAGGTGCTATTACGCTTCACTGGAAGTCGGGAAAAGAAGTTTCCTCAGTCGTGTTTTCTTCGGCTTCGGGTGATGTGCCATATACCGTTACGGATGATGAGATAGCTGCGGGACTAAAGAGTTTTGTGGATCTGCCCAATGCTGTTTATCGTATTAAATTGATGAATAATGATAAGGTTAGGGGAGCCATTGATTATGTTTTAGAAGGTGATGTTTTGTTAGATGAGGGTGCTGATATTCCATCTGCCATTGCGGCAGCTTCTGCTGGTGATGTAATATTGCTACAAGCAGGTGTAAGTTATGGTTTTGTGGGAGATTATATGATAGATAAAAGTATAAAGATAAAAGGATTAGATGGTAAAATGCCGGTGCTCTATACTACAGATGGCGATAGGATGTTTTATATTGGAGCAAGTATGTCTCCTGCTGATTCTATGGTTTTTGAAAATTTGTATATGAGCGGATTCGTAAATCATGATGCTTCTCAAGGTCAAATTCGAGGCGTTTTTGATATGGAAGGTGAAGCATGTCATATCGGATCGGTGAAATTTCAAGGGTGTAAGCTTTACGATATGGGACGCCAAATTATGCGCCTGAGGGGCGGTGCTGATCAAACTGTAGGTGCCTTTGTGTTGGATGATTGTATCATTCATAATCTGGGTAAATCAAGTGGTAGCTATGGTGTCTTATGTGGAACGGGTACCAATACAAATGTTACGCATGTTCAAATAAGTAATTCTACCATAGATAGTTTAGCCTGTCATTTTATTAGGTATGATAAACCAACAGCTTGCGAAAGTATTATTGTTGAAAATTGTACTTTTAATAAAGCTCCTTATAAATCAGGTAGATATTTTATGGATATCAGAGATGCCGTGATAAGCAATGGTGTGGAAATCAATAACTGTATTCTTGGTAATACTTCGTATGGTGATGAAGCTTCAATTTACGGTGTCAGAAAGTCGGATGACATAGTATTATCTGTTAATGATTCTTATGTATGCACTGATTTTGTAAATTCATCTTACTCAATTGTTGATATGTGTAATTCGTTAGGGATGAGTTCTATGGATTTGTGGAGTGATCCGGATAATGGTGATTTTAGTTTTGTGACGGATATTGTTGCAGCTGGTGATCCTCGTTGGAGATAGGCATTTGTTTCAACCACAAATAGAGTATGGGTATGGTGTTAGTGCCATGCTCATACTTGTTGTTGTTGAAGTGATAACTCACTGGACAATTTAAAAATTTAACATGCGAAAGTTTAGTATATTTATTTTCTTAATGGTGGTCTGTGTATACAGCTATGCCGCTGTTTATTATGTGTCTACCTCAGGTAGTGATGAGTATTCTGGAGTTAGTGTTTCTTCTCCTTTGGCTTCAATACCAAAGGCTGTTTCAGTGGCACAAGCGGGAGATATCATTTTTATCAGAGGAGGGGTATATGCTTATTCTGCTAAAATCAGTATATCTCGAAATGGTACTTCAGAAAATCCCATTAGATTAGAGAATTATCAAAATGAAAAAGTAGTCATAGATTTTTCTCCCATGTCCCTCAATAGCAGTAACCGTGGCTTTAGTTTAAGCGCAGATTATTGGAGAATAAAAGGATTGAAAATTATGAAGGCGGGAGATAATGGAATGCATATATCGGGACATTATAATGTGATTGAAAATTGTGTGTTTTTTGCCAATCGGGATACTGGTTTACAGTTGGGGAACGGGGCTTCCAATAACAAGATTGTCAATTGCGATAGTTATGGGAATGCAGACCCCGAGGATTTTGGTGATGCTGATGGTTTTGCTTGTAAAATAGACGTGGGTGATTATAATTATTTTTATGGGTGCAGGGCTTGGTTAAATGTGGATGATGGTTGGGATGGATATATGAAGGATAATACCCAAGCTCATACTCAGTTGGAAAATTGTTGGACTTGGATGAATGGTTATTTTTTGGATGGTAGTGACGGAGGTGAAAGTGCCAATGGGAATGGATTTAAAGTGGGAGGTAGCTCAAATAAAGACTTAGAACATCATTTTACCTTAGTTAACTGTGTTGCCTTTGACAATAAATCAAAAGGTTTTGACCAAAATAACAATACGGGTAATATGAAGTTTTATAATTGTACTGCCTTTAGAAATAAGGTAAGTAATTATTCTATACCCAGGGCTTTGAACAACGGAAATGTGGCAGAGGTGAAGAACTGTATAGCTATTGACGACAATGTAAAAGTGGGAAATTTTGTTGAGCAGCAAAATAATAGTTGGAATGGAGTGTCATTTGATCAGAATGATTTTTTAAGTGTGGATACTACTGGTGTTTCCGGACCAAGAGAGGCTGATGGTAGTCTTCCTGAATTGGATCTGTTTAAGCTTGCTGAAGGAAGCTCTTTGATTGATGCTGGTTTGGATCTGGGATATGAGTACGATGACTTGGCTCCTGATATGGGTGCCTTTGAATCTAACTTTAATGGCCTTGGTATTTTGCCTCTAAAAAATAATATGTGGGTATTTTCTTATTCAGCAAAACGATGTTTTGTGCTGACTATTTTTATTCTGAATAGTATTGGTTTTAATTGTTTTGGAAGGAGTATTGATTTTGTGGTTGCTAAGGATGGGACAGGCGATTTTCTTACGGTCCAGGAAGCAATAAATGCTGTTCCTGATTTTAGAAAAATAACTACGACCATTTGGGTGAAAAATGGTGTTTATAAGGAGAAATTGGTATTGCCGGCTTCAAAAACCAGGCTTACGCTCCTGGGAGAAAGTGCCAGAACTACCATCATTACTTTTGATGATTTTGCGGCTAAGAAAAATCGTTTTGGGGAAGAGATGGGAACAACAGGATCGTCTGGCTTTTTTGTCTTTGGTGACGAATTTACTGCACGAAACATAACATTTGAAAATTCGTCGGGTCCAGTGGGACAGGCGGTTGCTGTGCGTGTGGATGGAGATAAAGCATGTTTTTATAATTGTCGTTTTCTGGGATTTCAGGATACGCTCTATCCGCATAGAAAAGAGAGTAGGCAGTATTATGAGAATTGTTATATCGAAGGTACTGTGGATTTTATATTTGGATGGGCAACGGCTGTATTTTACAAATGTGAGATATTTTGCAAGGACAAAGGTTATGTTACAGCGGCAGCTACTCCGGAAGGGAAACCATATGGCTTTGTTTTTTTGAATTGTAAAGTAACAGGTAATGCACCCGATAAATCTGTGTACCTGGGCCGGCCATGGCGGCCTTATGCCAAAACCGTTTTTATTGAATGTGAGCTGGGAGATGTGATAAGAGATGAAGGATGGCATAACTGGAATAAGTCGGAGGCCGAAAAAAATGCTTTTTATGCTGAATATAATAACTCAGGAAGGGGAGCTGTACCTCAAAAGCGCATGAGCTGGTCGAAGCAGCTTTCTAAAAAACAGCGCGAGGAATATACGTTGATAAATATTTTTAATGGTTGGACACCGGCTTGTGAACATGACTTATTAGATGATGAAACGTGCCATGAGAATGGATTCATACATAGGGGGGTGATTAAGCTAGGCGTGTTCCATATGCCCATTGAAAGATAAAGATTAATACAATATAATTATGACAGGGATAGTAAAGAAGGTAAGTGGATTGGTATACCTGATTTTAATAACGATGGTTGCATGCAATAATCCCCATTCAAAACAGGAAGCCAATAAATGGATTTATGATGGTGTTGAATTCCAAATGCCAGAGGTGATTGAACCTGTGTTTGGAGATTATCAGGTTTCAATAGTTGACTTTAATGCCGTAGCTGGTGGTCAGGTATTGAACACAAAAGCCATAGAGGAGGCGATCAATGATGTGGTCCTTCATGGCGGAGGAACAGTTATTGTACCCAGGGGTATTTGGTTAACAGGACCGATAGTGCTAAAAAGCAATGTGAATCTTCATGTTCAGGCAGGAGCGCTGGTTGTCTTTAGTCCGGATAAGGATTTATATCCTTTGGTTCAAACAAATTTTGAAGGTTTAAATACCGTTCGTTGTCATTCTCCAATTTATGGGAAAGACCTGGAAAATATCGCAATTACAGGCAAAGGTGTCATTGACGGTTCGGGTGATGCGTGGAGGATGGTTAAGAAATCAAAGGTAACCATCTCTCAATGGAAAAACCTGATTGCGTCTGGAGGTATCGTTGATGATAAAGGAACTACATGGTATCCTTCTGAGAATTTTAAATTGGGAGCCGAGATCAGCGATATGAATGTGCCGCGTCGTTTTAAAGAGTTGAAAGAGTTTGAGGCAATTAGAGATTTTCTTCGCCCGGTGATGGTGAGTCTGGTAAATTGTGACAAAGTGCTGTTAGATGGGCCTGTATTTCAAAATTCACCGGCCTGGAATATCCACCCTTTGATGTGTAAAAATCTGACCGTAAGAAATATTGATGTTCGCAACCCATGGTACTCTCAAAATGGAGATGGCATCGACATCGAATCCTGTAAAAATACAGTTTTGTATAATTCAACTTTCGATGTGGGCGACGATGCTATTTGTATTAAATCGGGTAAGGATAAAGATGGTAGAGAGCGTGGAATTTCCAATGAAAATTTAATCGTCAAGAACTGTATTGTTTATCACGGACATGGCGGAGTCACAGTAGGTAGCGAGATGTCGGGCGGGGTTAAAAATCTCCATGTGTCTAAATGTACTTTTATTGGTACAGATGTGGGCTTGCGTTTTAAGAGTACACGAGGAAGAGGCGGAATTGTGGAAGGAATCTATATCTCAGATGTTGATATGATTCATATCCCTACCAATGCCATCTCATTTAATATGTATTATGGAGGCTTGTCGGTATCTGAGAGCTTAGCCAAGAAGGAAGATGAGGAAGAAGATGAGGAAGTGCCTGAAGTAACAGAGGAAACGCCTCAGTTTAGAGATATTCATATTAAAAATGTGACATGTAAAGGTGCCCAAACGGCAATTTATTTACAAGGTCTTCCTGAGATGAACCTGGAAAATGTAACATTGAAAAACCTTAATATGGAGGCGAAAAACGGCTTGCTTTGCATGGATGTTAAAGGTGTTCAAATGGATGGTATCTTATTGAAAACAGAAGTGCTGCCGGCAGTAAGTTTTATTAATGTTAAGGACCTTGTTGTTCAACGATTGAGTGTTACAGGGGCAGAAGAGGGTATCTTTGAAATAAGTGGAGATAAAACATATGCTGTCTCCATTGAACTTGATCCAAATCTTGTATTATCGGATGTGGTGAAAATAGGAGATTCTGTACGTGAGGGTGCTGTGAAAGCGGTGGTGAATGATTGATATTTGCTCTGCTGAGTGATGTTGCGCTAATTTTTAAAAGCTGAAAATTAAATTTAATCATATGAAGGAAATATTTGCGTATGGGTTGATGGCTGTTATTTTGCTGTCGTGTAATCAGAAAGATACTTTATGCATATACATGGTTGGAGATTCAACCATGTCGGTTAAAAAACCAGAAGTGGCGCCTGAAACAGGATGGGGAATGGTTTTGTCGGCATTTTTCGATGATGCGGTGATCATTAAAAATCATGCTAAAAATGGTAGAAGTACTAAAAGTTTTATCGTTGAAGGTAGGTGGATAAATGTGTTGGATAGTTTGACGCAAGGCGATTTTGTGTTGATTCAGTTCGGACATAATGACCAGAAGCATAATTCTCCAGAACGATATACTAAACCTTATGGTGATTATTATAGGAACCTTAAAAAGTTTGTTGTTGAAAGTCGACAGAAGGGAGCGACTCCTATTTTATTGACCTCAATAGTACGCCGTAAATTTTCAGAAGATGGTCAATTGATAGATACGCATGGAGATTATCCAAAGGCCATGAGGAAAGTGGCTGAGAATTTGAATGTAGGGTTGGTTGACCTTCAAAAATTGACACATCACTTGGTGGACTCGTTGGGAAGTGAAAAATCCAAAGTGCTGTATGTATGGACAAAAAACAGTGATTTATTTCCGGAGGGGAGACAGGATGATACCCACTTAAGTGTACAGGGAGCTGAAAAAGTAGCTGCGCTAGCGGTTCAGGAATTGAGGAAGTTAATTGGTGATTTGAAGCAACATATTGTTAATCACCCCTAATAGTATTTTAATGAGGAGAGCAGACAAATATCTGTTTGTGGCATGTTTTATTATTGTGTGTTCAATAACTGTTGCGTATCGATTGTGTTTTGAAGCGTCTTACCCCGCGCCTGTAAATGATGTTGGAGAAAATACGCCGCCAACGCTCTTTGTTAATAGTTCTTTGGCTCGTTTTCATGCAGGAAGGGATGCTTTTGTGGACAGCTTAAATAAAAATGATATTTATAATGAGACTTATTTGTTGTGTATTAACTCTTTTATTCTTATCACAAACGTTATGGGCTGATATTTATGCTGATATGGTGGTGGCAAAGGATGGGTCGGGCGATTATATTTCCATCAGTGAAGCTGTTGAAGATTTACCTTATTATAATTACCAACGTATTGTTGTGTTGGTTAAAAATGGAGTTTATAATGAAAAAATAAGATTGGAATGTGACTATATAACTATTCGGGGAGAAAGCAGGGATAGTACAATTATTCAGTATGCCCAATTGCGGGAAGACTGGCAACAAAAGAAAGATCATATTGGTCCGGCAGTCATTAATATTCATGCAGATGATATTATTTTGGATAACCTGACCATTCGGAATACCCAACCGAAAATAGGCCCTCATGCCTTTGCTATTCTGGGTAAAGGAACAAGAACTATCATTGTAAATTGTAATGTTACCAGTAATGGGGGAGATACAGTTTCTTTGTGGAATCATAAAACGGGAATGTATTATCATCACAATTGTTATTTCGAGGGTGCGGTTGACTTTGTTTGTCCCAGAGGTTGGTGTTATATTTCTAATTCTATTTTTAATGAATTGAAAAATACGGCCGCCATTTGGCATGCTGCCCCCGGTAACCAAAAACAAAAAATGGTATTAAAAGCTTGTCGCTTTTTAGGCCTTGATAGTTTTTACTTGGCTCGTCATCACTACGATGCCCAATTTTATTTTATTGGTTGTGAATTTTCATCTTTTCTAAGGGACAAAAATATCGAAAGGGTTCGCTATCCCAATCGACCCGAAAAGAATAGGCCTTACCTTTATGGAGATAGGTATTATTTTTATCATTGTAAGCGCGAAGGAGGTAATTACTCGTGGTTTGCTGATAATTTAAACGTGGCTTCCTTGGGTCCTGATACCATAGACCCGGAGTGGACCTTCGATGGACAATGGAATCCCATTGATACAGCTAATTTATACTTGGATAAAGTGGAATATGAGGGAGATTGTATGTATTTGTGGTTTGATGAAATAGTTATGCCTGTGGGTGATTTAAAAGTGGTGTCAGCATTTGGGAAGCTCTATTCGTATGCATCCGGAGCTGGTAGCGAAAGGTTGAAGTTGATGAGAGATAGCGAAGAAGTATTGGGTGATATGCAAGGTAAAGTATATGTATGTAGTGGGAATGTGCAAAGTGTGAAGGCTACTGTTAAAGCTAAATATTTGTTTAGCAGTGACGATACTGGCGTGCTGCAGGTGACTATTGAAAGAGACAATGAGCTTACTGATAGAAGATGACTTTTTTATATAAATTATTTGCTTGCACCATAAAAGATGACAAATAAATCATAATTTTGTGGGTTGTGTGGATTTACTGTCCTGCGATTTGAGAATAACAAACGGTGTGCAGGAAAAATATAAGCGGGGATAAACCTTGTTTGTGTGGAAGTGGAACGTAGTTTATAAAGTACAGAAGTTAATGCAAGTATGGAAAAGCTCATCGGAATCATACAACGAGTAACTTATCACAACAAAGAAAATGGATGGACTGTATTAAAGGTTAGTCCGTTGGATAAACCGCATGAGTTAAAAGCTGTAACCGTTCATCAAGCCAACGTATTTGCGGGAGCTACCTTTGAATTTGAGGGCGAGTGGGTGCAACATCCCAAATATGGTGAACAATTTAAATCGCATAATTCTTTTGAACGTAAACCAGCCAGTGCCTCAGCATTGGAAAAATACATAGGCTCGGGACTGATTTATGGTGTTGGTCCTAAGATTGCTAAACGTATTGTAAAGTATTTTGGAAAAGAAACACTGGATGTTTTTGAGCATAATATTGAACGTCTGAAAGAAGTTACAGGCATAGCTCAAGCTAAGCTCGACCAGATACAGTCTTCTTGGACGGAACATCGAGAAATACGAAATGTGATGCTTTTTTTACAGGAGTACGGCGTAAGTACTTTATTTGCCGTTAAAATCTTCAAGACTTATGGCAATGAAGCTATTAATATTGTAAAAGATAACCCTTATCAACTATCAAAAGATATTTATGGTATTGGTTTTTTTTCGGCAGATAAGATAGCGCTGAGTATGGGAGTTGAAAAAGATAGCCCCAAACGTATGCAGGCAGCTGTCAGCCACGTGCTTGCCGCAGCTCGAGAACAAGGTCATTGTTATTTGGAGCTGCCACATATACAAAGTGATGTTGAAGCCCTTTTAAAGGAAGGTTTTCCGGATCTTTTAGTAGATGTCGTTCATCAAATGGAAGAGGGAAACGACCTGAAAATAAGGTTGAAACAAGAGAATGATATCCAGGTTAAGTGTTATTATTCCAAATCGCTCTATTATGATGAGCTGTACACTGCAGAAACGATCAAAACATTTCTTTCGAAACAGATCAGTGTTGATTCGCAAAGGGTTAAAGATTGGCTGAGCCGTTTTAATGAACAACAAGAGTTTCCCTTAAGTGATGAGCAGTTTAATGCGGTTCTTAAGATTTGTCAACAAGCGTTTTCTATATTAACTGGTGGTCCTGGCTGTGGAAAGACAACCACCACCAAGGCCTTGGTGAAATTATTGTTGGCCATGAAAAAGCGGGTGACGCTTGCTACACCAACAGGTCGGGCGGCACAGCGCATGAGTGAGGTTATTGGTAGGGAGGCAAAAACCATTCATCGCTTGCTAGTTTGGCAACCTCATACGGGGCAATTTAAAAAAAACAAAGAGGAACCTCTAGAAACGGATTTTGTTATAATTGATGAATGCTCCATGCTTGATATTTCCATATCAGCATCTTTGTTACGAGCTATACCTGAAACAGCTCAAGTGTTATTTATTGGTGATCCCAATCAGCTTCCGTCGGTGGGAGCAGGAAACGTTCTTAAGGATTTAATAGAAAGTGGGCAAGTGCCTTACTTTCATCTAGAAAAGATTTTTCGTCAGGCTAATCAAAGTCAGATTATAAAATTTGCCCACCAAATCATTAGAAGACAAATACCTCCCATAGAATCGCCAATACATGTTCCTGACATCTGGAATCAAAAGGTCGATTGCCTTTTTCTCGATTCAGAAGAGGCCAACAAGGAGCAACTGCTTTTTATAAAGAAGATTAGGAAGTCGATGCGTTATGTTATAGAGAGTGAGGGCATTGCTTTTGTTCGTGAGCAAAGGGCTGACGATGTAGATGATCATTATAAATCCATTACTCAGACCAATGATATCTATATAAATAATACCTCCGAATCAGAAATTGAAGAATTGCGAAAGAAAGGGGTCCGTTCGTATATATTTAATGTGCCTACTAATTACTTACATGCAGATATTCAATCTTTATTAAAGTCGGAGAGTGATGCAGAGGCTTTAAAAAATATTATAAAAGGTATTCATCCTTGGTCAAGTTTAAATTATGGTTTTACTGCTTCTGAAATGGTTGTCAGGCTATATGTAAAAACTATTAAAGAACGATTAGGGTGTGATACAGAGGTGCAAATATTAACTCCCATGACTGTTGGAAGTATGGGGACCCGTAATCTGAATCAACTGGTTCAGGATGCAGCAAATCCCATTGATGCAGGAAAAGCAAGTTTGCAAATGGGTGAAAGGACCTTTCGTACGGGCGACCGTGTAATTCAGCGTCGTAATAACTATGATCTTGAGGTTTTTAACGGTGATATTGGACAGATAACATCCATTGATAGTCAGAATATAACCATGGAAATAAGCTATGCGTCAGGAGATAATACGAGGGAGATACATTATGAGAAGCAAGATATCTTAGATATTGACCTTGCTTATGCTATCACCATACATAAGTCGCAGGGGAGTGAGTTTGATGCAGTTATAATTCCGGTTGTACTTCAACACTTTAACATGCTATATCAAAACCTGATATATACAGCATTAACAAGAGCAAAAAAGATGGCTATATTCGTTGGAACAAGAAAAGCTTTAGGGATAGCCGTTAAAAATATTGATAATCGTTCAAGAAAGACGATGTTGAACAGTTTATTAAGAGAGTCGGAAGTCAGAAGATTGAAGTCGGAAGACGGGAAATAGAGAATATATTACAGTAGAAGACTTTAATATTTATTATGAAGAAGCTTTCAATCTAATGAACATGATGATAGCATTCAAAAAGAGAATTAAGTAAGTTGGAAGGTTGAAGGCGGAAGGTTGTTCGTCAACTCCGCGCTTCAGACTTCCATCTTCCGTCTTCTGTCTTCCGTCTTCTGACTTCAAACAATAAAAATATAAGATAGCGATGGCACAGCAATTTGGACAAACGTGGTGGGGAGAACACTTCCTAAAAGCACTTACAGATATTGATTATTCAAACAGATTACCCAGAGGTAGAAGTTATGCTCGTAATGGATATGTAGCATCCATTAATATAGTAAATAACAACATTGAAGCTAAAGTTAAAGGAAGTCGTCGAACACCTTACTCGGTTCAGGTTACAGTACCAATGTTTTCCGATACCGAGAAGAAAAAGTTAATACAAGCTATTAGTGAAGACCCTTTGTTGCTCTCTAATTTACTTAACCGGAAATTGCCACATGAATTAAATAAAATAGCAAAAACACATAATATAGCCGTATTCCCCAATAAGTGGTCTGATTTCAACATGCAATGCTCATGCCCCGATTGGGCTGTCCCCTGCAAACATTTAGCATCGGTTATTTATATGATTTCGGCTGAAATTGACAGAAACCCTTTCCTTATTTTTCAGCTTCATGGTTTAGATATATTAAAAGAGTTAACCAAAACCGGAATGACCCTTGAAAGTGAAATGGATATTCCGCTTTTTCAACACATGCTTCAGGATAGTCCATTGGAAAATATCAATTCAATAGAAGTAAATGATGAACACTTTGATTTGTCAAAAGTAACACCTCAAACAGAAAATCTTTTGTCGTTGCTTGAAACCAAAAGTATTTTTTACGATAAACCTTTTGTTCCTTTACTCAGGAAAAATTACAAAGCCCTTGTCCGACATGCAAAAACCTTACTGAATAAAGATGTAGTAGAGTTCGAACCAAAGGTTTTTGAAAGCATTGAAAGGGTGGAGCTATTGGTTAATCACGATTCCTCTTTCCAAAAAATAAGCTTCCATTCCGATAAAGGAGATTTGGTTTTTAATGCAGCTGACGATGGAATAGATTCCCTGATTAACTTCCTAGCCCGATTGCCAAAAAAATATGAACAACGACTATCACCCGATTTAAAAACCTTATACAGAGCTTGGTATTTAAGCGTTAAACTTGGCGAATGTGGAGCTTTTTTGCCTCAAATTCTGGCAACAAAAAAAGATGAATATGCAATACGGTGGATTCCGGCTACCATAAACGAAGAAGTTAATGCATTACTTGAAGCACTTGAACAAAGTATTTCTCCGACATTGGTTAAAGTGTCGGTTAGTGCAAAAAAGCAAAAATACTTATCATTTCGAGAGCAATCTATCACCATCGTGTCACTTTTCTTAAGTCATTATATAAAAGAGAATAGTTCCGTTCAGGCTAGGGCAACGCAATATTTAGAAACAAAAATTGAACAATTATTCTTCAGGAATGAATGCTATACTTTTAATCATCTTGGAGAAAAACAAATACCGGAAGCCATTCACCAATACTTGCAACGTTTTTATATAAGCGAAAAGCCATACGTACCACTTATTAAAATTGATGATAATCAGGATGAAAACAACTTTGAATTTCAACTTTGGGTTGAAAACCGTAAGGATTCAATTCAGGAACCAATATCACTTGCTGATTTTATAAAAGACAAAGCATATAATAAATTTAAGACATCATTATTTCAATCATTGGCAAGTTTATCGCATGATTTTACAGCAATAAATCCATTAATATCATCCTCAGGTAAAGATCAGCTATTCTTTGATTCAGATACTTTTGCTGATGTTTTACTAAACATCTTGCCTGTAGTAAAATTGCTGGGCATCCGTATTTTATTGCCTAATTCACTTAAGAGCCTGGCTCGTCCTAAAGCATCTTTAAAATTAGAAAGCAACAATTCAAACTCATCCGGCAAAAGTTATCTCAACCTGAACGAAATGCTGCAATTTGAATGGCAAATAGCCATTGGCGACAAAACCATTCCGGTAAGTGAATTTAAAAAGTTGGTTGACGGCACATCGGGTGTGGTAAATATTAAGGGAGAATATGTGCTAATTGACCAAAAAGAAGTGGCAACCTTGCTCGCTAATCTTGACGAAGGTAAGCAGCTCTCTCATGCGGAATTGCTCCAGTCTGCTTTGACTGAGGAGTATCAGGAAGCAAAAATATCGCTTTCAGATACTGCAAGACAATTGATAAATGAATTATTACAAAGCGACAGAATTGCAACTCCTGCCGAATTGAATGCAACATTGCGTCCATACCAGGAACGTGGATACCAATGGCTATACAACAACAGTAAGGTAGGATTTGGAAGCATTATTGCTGATGATATGGGACTTGGAAAAACATTGCAAGTCATTAGTTTATTACTGCAATTCAAAAATGAAGGTCGCTTAAATAAGAAGAAAGCATTGGTTGTTGTTCCCACAACATTGATTACTAACTGGCAAAAGGAGATTGAACGATTTGCACCGCAATTGTTGCCTCATATATATCATGGTGCAAAACGAGAATTTAAAACCGACGAATGCGATTTGGTAATTACTTCCTATGGAATGTTACGTAGCGATGCATCTAAATTTCAGAAGATTAAGTGGGAAGTATTGGCCATTGATGAAGCTCAAAACATAAAGAATCCGGGAACGGAACAAACAAAAGCAGTTAAAAAAATAAAAGCTGATGTTAAAATCGCTATGAGTGGAACTCCAGTTGAAAACAGGCTAAGTGAATATTGGAGTTTATTTGATTTCGTTAATAAGGGCTATCTGGGTTCAGCAAAGTATTTTAAGAAAGCTTTTGCCTCACCTATCGAGAATGACAATAATGAGGAACAACTTGAAAGGTTCCGGAAAATAACAGAACCTTTTATCCTCAGAAGATTAAAAACCGATAAATCAATCATATCTGATTTGCCCGAAAAAATTGAGCATGATTGTTTTGTTGAACTTGCAAAAGAACAAACAGCACTGTATCAAAATGTGGTCGATTCGATGATGAAAACGCTTGAAAATGCAGAAGAAGACTCCATTGAAAGAAAAGGGCTGGTGCTTAAAATGATGACCGCTTTAAAACAGGTATGTAACCACCCGTCACAATTCTTAAAGAAAGAAGATGACCGTATAGAATTATCAGGAAAAACGGAGATGTTGATTCAGTTGCTTCGTTCCATTTACGAGAATGATGAAAAAGTACTGATATTTACCCAATACAAAGAAATGGGGACAATTCTTGTGCGCATTTTAGAAAATGTTTTCGATAGTCAACCTCTTTTCTTACATGGAGGTGTTTCTCGTCAGAAAAGAGATGACATGGTTGAAGATTTTCAGACTAAAAAGCATAAGAAAATATTTATCCTTTCCATAAAAGCCGGAGGTACAGGATTAAACTTAACCGCAGCTAATCATGTTATCCATTACGATTTGTGGTGGAATCCGGCTGTTGAAGCTCAAGCTACCGACAGGGCTTTTCGTATTGGTCAGCAAAAAAATGTATTGGTGCATCGCATGATTTCCAAGGGGACTTTTGAAGAAAAGATTAATGAAATGCTTCTGGATAAAAAACACTTGGCTGATTTAACCGTTTCAGCTGGTGAAAAATGGATTGGAGATTTGTCTAACATAGAGCTTAAAACCCTTGTTAGTATGAATGATTAAGGCTGAGTGCCTGAGTGTTTGTAAGGAATGGCTTTGTCGCAAATATCCACCAAATTTGCGACATAAAAATACATCATAGATGCTTAAAACAACTGAAATACATATAATTGAAAAATAAAAAAAGCCAAGAGGGGTTCGGTGTTTTTTGTGGATGATTTTTTACGCTTTGGTTCGTCGAAAGCAGCAGGGAAAGCTTTGGAGCGACTTGTTATGAGAGGTGAAATATCCAGAGTAGCCAGAGGTATGTATGCACGCTTAAAGAAACATGAAATATTTGGGGAGATTCAGCCAACTGTTGAAGAAATAGCAAATGCAATAGCTAAAAGAGATAAAGCTCGCATTGTTCCTACCGGAGTTTTAGCATTAAATGCCCTTGGTTTATCAACTCAAGTACCATTAAAAATTGTTTATCTGACAGATGGTTCTGCCCGGATTATTAAAATTGGGCAACGAACGATAAAATTCAAGAAAACTTCTCCTAAAAACCTTGCTACGATTGGAGCTATTAGTAGCCTAGTCATACAAGCACTTAAAGAAATAGGAAAAGATAATGCAACTGATGATGAAATAAAGATTGTACTAAAACAATTAGAAAAAGAAGAGCAGTATCGTTTAGAACAGGATATAAAACTAGCCCCGGAGTGGATACGAATTATCATGAGAAAAGCCTTAAAAAAAGAAGATTATGAATAGATGGCATAGTGTTCCGGATGCAGACAAACAGGTAGCACACAATCAGATTTGGGAAAAGACCAACCTTCCTGCATTTGCAGTTGAAAAAGATTGGTGGGTTGTTCAAACACTTTCCATTTTATTTGAGTTGGAAATTGGCGAATACTTGGTATTTAAAGGTTAATGTGCAGATGCACATTAACCTTTTTATGTATAGCAAATGATTATGCATAGTTGGATTCTTTATCTATTTTATAATCAACGCTATTTTCTTCTTCAAATAGCATTTACTGTACATAGTAATTTTCTATATTTTGATTCTCACCAATTTATAGAAATTATGAAAGATTTATTGATTCGAGGATGGGATGTCGTTAAACGAGCATCCCTGTACCTGTCGGAGAAACTTGAATTCTCCAGTTTCACAGTTGACAAACACTTCAAGAATTGGCAAAATCTCAAAGAATTTGCTCTAACAAAGAAAGTGTGTGTTGACTTCAACAGTTATGAGAGTGTTAGAAAACTCATTTCTAATTATGTTTTATCTTCTCCGGGGGATTTTGAACAAAATACTTCTCTGAGCTATTCTTTGAACATACTTCAGGAATATATCCGAGATGGTAAAATCCTTAGCACACTTGAGACAACGGATTTTTCAGGTTCTATCGGGCAAAGAATGTTTGAGTTTATCAGCAAGAAGGAAGGAGAGCATTTAAGATTATCCTCTCTTAAAACTTATGAACTTCAATTGTCCCGTTTTCTTAAATACCAGAAAGAGACCTTCATTAATGATGATGTCACTTCAATTAACGCAAGTTGCCTATATAGTTATATAAAATATCTACCTGTTGAACATAAAAGCAACACCTACATTGCAATCAGTGTAATCAAGAGATTCTTAGAATGGCTGTTTGAAAATCATTATATCCAGTCTAATCTGTCGATTATGATACCAAGTGGGAGATATACCCAACAATCGGAACTCCCATCTGTATACACTAAAGATGAGATCGCGAGGATTTTGGGTAATGTCGATAGAGGGTACTCAACAGGAAAGAGAGACTATCTTGTTTTATTGCTTGGAGCACGGTTAGGTCTAAGAAGCTCAGATATATGCAATTTGAGATTCGAAAATATTAAATGGGAAGAAAACATTATTGAGTTGGAACAGGTGAAGACATCCAACCCATTGAATCTACCATTACTTCCAGAAGTGGGGAATGCTATTATTGACTATCTTCGTTACGGACGTCTAAAATCTGATTTACCATATATTGTACTAAGTGCAAAGGAGCCATATGTCAAATTGAAAAGTGGCTCTATCTATACCATTACAAGTAACGCGATTAAAACTGCAAAAATAGACGTGGGAAGACGTCGTCGGGGTCCACACGCGTTAAGGCACTCATTAGCGGCAAGAATGTTGGAAAGCCAAACGGCAATGCCTGTAATATCAGAGGTGTTAGGGCACGCAGATACGACATCAACTCTTTATTACTTAAGGATAGACGTGACATCGCTACGGGAATGTCCATTGGACACGAATATGGTAGCTGAAAGTTTTTATGAACAATTTAAGTGGTGAGTCATGGCAATGCGTTTTTACGGTACATATGCTGAATACATTAAAGCCTTTATTGATATTAAGCGTCATTGCGGTTTTAAGTATTGTACAGAAGAAAAGATACTACGTTTATTTGACGATTTTACCATACAACATAAAGAAAGAAGTATTGGCATTAGTAAGGAACTGGCTTTGGCGTGGAGTAAAAAACGGGAAAATGAATCTGACGCTTATCGATATAAGCGCAGTATTACATTAAACCAGTTTGCACTGTATTTAAGCCAGAACGGCAAAGCGTCCGCAAGGTCTCATGTTCCCAAACCCAGGAAAACCTTTGTTCCATATATCTATACTGTTTCTGAAACAGATAAAATACTGGAAATATGCGACAGTTTGATATGTGTACCAATGAGAATAGACTCTGTTCGTTTTGTAATGCCTGCTTTACTCCGTTTTTTGGTTTGTACGGGGGGTGAGAATCGGGGAAGCACTTGACATATTGGATGAAGATATGGACCTGAAACAAAAAGTGTTTGTTTTGCGTGATTCGAAAAATGGTAAAGAAAGACTGCTTCCCTTTACAAAATCACTTTGCGATGTTCTCTTGCAGTATCGTACACACCGGGATTGTCTAAACCCAAACAGATCCGAACCTTACTTCTTTATTACTGCAAGAGGAAAAAAATGTAATAGTGGACAGATTTACAAAGTCTTTAGGCTGGTACTGAAGGAATCCGGAATCCCATTTAAGGGGAATCATTACGGTCCGGATGTCCATCAACTTCGCCATACTTTTGCTGTGCGTTCATTACTACAGATGGTAAGAAACGGTATGGACATGTACAGTTCCTTACCAATCTTATCGACTTATCTAGGTCATCAGTCTATAGAAGCGACAAACAATTATGTACGCTTGACGGCTGAAATATATCCAGAATTAATACACAATGTGGAAGACATGCTCGTTAACGTCTTCCCTTGCCTAAAAAATGAATGTGATTATGAGAACGACTGATTTTGCAAAGCACCTAACAGACTTCCTCACAACATACCTTGTTGATGAAAGAGGGGCAAGTGAGAATACAATAAAGTCTTATCGGGACACTTTTGTCCAACTTATTGGGTATATCAACAAAGTTGAAGGTATAAACATAAACCTGATCACTCTATCCACCATAACAAGAGACAGGGTGGCTGCATTCTTGGATTGGATACAGAAAGAGAAAAAAGTGGGGGCATCCACCAGAAATAACCGCCTGGTTGCCATCCATTCCTTCATCAAGTATGTTCAATATCATCACCCTGATAATATTTTTGAGTTCCAAAGAATTTTGGCTATCAAGAGCAAACGTCACGAGCGGGGTAAAGTAAACTATCTTAGCTTGGACGGAATAAAGTTGCTATTGTCCATGCCGGATGCTAAGATTCGAAAAGGTCGTCGAGACTTGGCCCTATTATCCGTTATGTATGATGTCGGAGCTCGCGTACAAGAAGCCGCTGATCTGACGGTTCAAGATCTCCACAAGGAGAAACCATATTACGTCACAATCCATGGTAAAGGGCGGAAAATACGAACTGTTCCGATGCTGGAAGAACAAATGAAAATATTATTATCCTACATGGAGGAAAATGGGCTCTTGAAAAGTGAGTGCCGTCCTTATCCACTATTTACCAATAATAGAAAGGAAAAGCTAACCCGAGGTGGAACAACACATATTGTCAAAAAATATGCGGCGATGGCACGCTCTGAAAATGACGAAATTATGCCTAAAAGTATTTGTTGCCACACCCTAAGACACTCAAAGGCAATGCACCTGTTACAAGCAGGGGTAAACTTAGTATATATCAGGGATATATTAGGACATGTATCCATACAAACCACAGAAATATATGCAAGGGCTGATTCAAAGCAGAAACGAGAGGCCATCGAAAAAGCATATAAAAATGTTTCTCCTGAAATCGTTCCTCTTTGGGAAAGGAATGAGGATATACTTGATTGCGCTGAAACCTTTTCTTTATTGATTCTTGAGTCCTTATCAAAGGAATAAGTTGTAGAGCAAGAGTTATAGGGTTGTGTAAAATACAGGGAATCAGTATGTTTGTAGAGGGTAAGTCTAAAAATGAAGTTTGTGAGCAATTTATCCCTTTTTCAACAATTTGCACCGAAAGTCCCTGAAAAATTCAAGTAAGGTAATAATGCCGTGATTTATACAAGAGTATCGTCGGCAGACCAAGTATAATTGAAAAATCGGAATGTCCCTTTTTTTAAATCGGAATGTCCCTTTAAAAATATGTGTAAAGATAATAAAAGCAGCTTAATAGCTGCTTTTATTATCTGTGGTGGTGCTTTGGTATATTGGTTGACACAATGAGCCTGAAACGCTTGTATTACCCTTACAAAGCATTATATCAGTATACCCGGCATTATGGTTAACCTTAACAGGCATTTCATATTTAATTGCACCATCAAAAGGGTTGTTGGCCTCGAGGTTCTTTTGTAGC
>NZ_KI912108.1:0-5019 GCF_000517085.1 Saccharicrinis fermentans DSM 9555 = JCM 21142
TAGCACACCTAAAACGAACAGTAATAAAATATACTTCATTATTAAAATTATAAACTTTTGAATTCAGGTAAATTATTAATTTTCTCTTTAGTTTCTTCTGCTCTTAAAGCTTCTCTTTTATTATTGCGCTCCATTTTGCCTTCATTTATATTACCTTCAAACTCTTTTGTGAAGGTTATTTTGGTAACAAATGGCTTGTATCCTCTTAGGTGTTGTAATGCAAACCAAGCAGCAAAGGCTTCCTTTGCTACAGGAATAGTATTAGGGATATCTTCAATATCTGTAATATCAAGTCCAAAATGATCCCATAGGGTTACTTCATAATTTATTTTGTAGTTATCATTGTCAAACTGAACTTCTGACACATACACTTCTGTTGCCCAAATATCATTTAAAGCAATCGTTTCACCTTTTATAGTATCTAAAAGAGAACCAAATGTTGGCTTCGCAAAGTTTGCTCCTTTCGCAGTTGTTTTCCCTCTATAACCCCTTTCGTCATAATTTTTATCAATTTGCTTTTCAATAATATCTGACAATTTCCCTTTACTTGTTTTTATTTTTTCTGCAATAAAGTCTTCCAAATTTGAACAATATTCCAAGGTAGCTTTATGATTTGCGATATCATTGGTTAATATAGGATCTTCGTAAATACCTCCTTCGTTACGTTTGAATTTTGCAATCATACGTTTAATATTGCCCTCCATTTCACCATAGGAAAAACATAGTGTTGCCCACTCTTCAAATGCTTTAAAAATATTCTCATCACTTGTGTCCCAGAATAGCAAATTACCTTCATGATAATCCTTTATATCTTTTCCAGAATCTTCGTACACCCAATCTTTAATGAGCCATGCTTTAGCATCATAAATTCGTTCTTTAGAATAAATGGCTTTAGGATAGTTAACTTTATCAAAATCGTCAGCTATTCTCATCATTTCTGCATTGTTTTGAGCATCAATCTCTCTTTGTACATTAGCAAAATGATCTGAACCTTCTGACGGTGTAGAGTGATTAAATGATTTGTCGAATGGATTTTCTTTTAAGTTTTCAACATTTGCAAAAATTGCATGTTTGTTAATATCAAAACCTCTTTCAATATATTCTTTTTTAAATCGCTCTACAGATTCCGAATCATATACATTATTTGGAGTTTTAGTTGCGATACCTTTACCATAGGTTAAATCTTCCGCAATATTTGTACCTTCTCTATTTAACCCTGGAACTTTAAATCTATCCACGCAAAAAGGAAAACAAACAACAGGCACTTCTACACTCACATCCTTACTGGCTTCGTTGCACCATGCATAAACTCTAATGTTTTCGGCTTCTTCGGGGGTGTATTTATAACAGATTATGCCATCTTGCTCAAAAGCATTGGATATGGTAAGTTCTTTCAGCTTTCCATCATTATTTAGTTCTACGCTCCACTGCGTGTTGTTTAACTTATAGCCCTCACCATCGTTGTATTCGGTGGCTTTGTAAATATAACTGTTCCCCATTATCAACTCCTCCACTATTTTGCCGTCTTCGGTAAACGGTCCTTCAAGCTTCTTAACCAATAACGCTTTTTTTCGGTTGATTGAACCGGTGCAGCGGTAGCAGGTTTCCATGGTTGATGAATATCGGTAATCTTCCACACTTTTCCATGCTGTATATTTCTATTTTGTGTGATGGCAGGCGATAAGCGCATTTGCATCATCATGGCTGAGTTACCATGCGAACTCATCTTTTCTCCGATGCTTATACAAAAGCAATCCCAAAATTGGATTTTAAAAGCCATGTCGCCATCTCCTTCATAAAATTCTATTCTACCATTTTTGAGTTGAGAGGATAACATCCATTCGTACCAAAAATCATCATCTGATGAAGATGCTAGCTCCAAATTGAAAATACCTCCGAATTTATTGTATTCAACCGGTTTACATATGGCTTGCTGAGGACGTATATATCTATCGTATTTCCGATCTATATTCGGGATAATACCATGGTCGAGTCCTTTGCTATAACGTAATTTTGTCAACGCAGAATAATACCTTTCTTTGGGCGTTTTTGGTGCATCATCATGATAGAGCGAAGTAAGGTTACCTTCTGCCTCTTTTAATGCTTCTCTTTTTAATTCATTATCTAAACGACTTAATCTAATGGATGACACGTTTCTATTATGATAAGTTGATAGCTTGTTTTCATCATCCGTATCAAAAGGAAAATTCAATTGCAAGAACTTTCTGTAGGAATCTTTATTGTCTTTTACAGGACAAAAATATTCATAGTGTAACGTATTTAGCCAACGTTCATTATTGTCGACTATTAATTTTAATTTATACATATATTCAGTTTGGTTGACCTTTAATATTATCCTTAAATATACGTCTTGTTTTTAATGTTTTGTAACGGCTCAAAGTTGTTGAAAAAAATTAAAAATACAAATTATCTTCAATAAACCAAGGGCTGTGTTGCATTTTATCCAGAGGGTGAAACGAAGTTCACGAATGCTTTCATATAAATATTTGTATTCGTAAAATCCTATCACAGAAGAAGGTAACGCTTCGAACCGTTAGCAAGTGACACTTTTTACGAATGTAAAAACGTAGTGGTTGTTTGTGACGACAGCTGTGAAGATTATTTGTGAGAGGTTAGCGCGTAAATATGCGGTCTGCTACATATTGCAAAGTAAAAAAATGCTCCAATCCGGATGTCGATTGGAGCGTTGGAATTCTCTAAGTTTTACTGGAATCTTTTGGAATTAATCGAAATTAGTGGGTGTTTTTTTGGAATATTCTGACAACTATTAGACTTTTTCCAATTGTGCGGCAAAAGATCAGCCAAGTCTAAATCATAATTGCTGTTGTATAACGCAATCTTAGAAAATACATCCGTAAGCCATTCGCGAGGATTTACATCGCTGGCTTTGCAGCATCCCAGTAGTGAGTACATAATTGCTGCATTTTCTGTGGCATCATGGTTACTACAAAAAAAAGGCTTTTCTGAGACGAGGCATAGCAACTACTATGGTGAGTTGAAGAAAAGCAACGAAGTTACTTCTTTTGAAGTCATTTTAAGGCGTAATAGATTTTCTAATGCATTTTCCGCGTTACAGCTCTCGCCGCCGACCACGGCTATTGTTCTGGCCAACGATGCAATACACTAACTAATAGTTTCTTATGCAAATGGAAGATGTCGATTAAATGAAAAACGCAACTCAACAACTCCACGACTTTACCAGCTCGCCATCCTAACAAGCTTACAATCTAACGACCTAACTATCTAACAACTTTACCAACTCGCCAACTATAACAACTCGCCACCCTCAAGCTTCTCGCCAACGCCGGTCCTGGGGCTATTGTTCTGGCCAACCCTGCGCTCGTTAACCTGATAGTTGAGCTTTCAAATGAGAATCACTCATTGATTGAAAATTATCGTCATGTCCTTTTTGTCATTGCCACAAAAAGGACCAAAAAAGTCTAGAACAATAGATCGCTATCAATCCGCACCGAGCTCCAATTCCATCCTGCACACTCTCTTTCGCGCTAGGCCAGCCACACTACCACCTCGAGTGCGCCCTTGAAGCTCTCTCGCCAACGCCGGCCCCGGGGCTATTGTTCTGGCCTGCCCTGCGGTTTTTAAATTGAAACTTTCTTATTTAAATGGAAGATATCCTTTAATTGAGAAAGCTTAAATACGGGTTTTTATAACTGAGAGCTTCTATGTTCTACCTGGATTTATATTTAAAACGTAGGTTTCCAATATCTGAGAAACACAACTTCCCAACTCGCCAACTACAACGATTTAGACAACTCGCCAACTAAATGGCCATAAAAGAAGGCTTTTCTGAGACGAGCCATAGCAACTACTTGGTGAGTTGAAGAAAAGTAACGTAGTGACTTCTTTTGAAGCCATTTAAAGACGTAATAGATGTTCTAATGCATTTTCCGGGTTACAGCTCTCGCCGCCGACCACGGCTATTGTTCTGGCCAACCCTGCGCTCGTTAACCTGATAGTTGAGCTTTCAAATGAGAATCACTCATTGATTGAAAATTATCGTCATGTCCTTTTTGTCATTGCCACAAAAAGGACCAAAAAAGTCTAGAACAATAGATCGCTATCAACCCGCACCGAGCTCCAATTCCATCCTGCACACTCTTCTTTCGCGCTAGGCCAGCCACACTACCACCTCGAGTGCGCCCTTGAAGCTCTCTCGCCAACGCTGGCCCCCGGGGCTATTGTTCTGGCCTGCCCTGCGGTCGTTTTATTGATAGTTTAATATTCAGTAAATATGCGATCTGCTACATATTGCAAAGTAAAAAAATGCTCCAATCTGGATGTCGATTGGAGCGTTGGAATTCTCTAAGTTTTACTGGAATCTTTTGGAATTAATCGAAATTAGTGGGTGTTTTTTGGAATATTCTGACAACTATTAGACTTTTTCCAATTGTGCGGCAAAAGATCAGCCAAGTCTAAATCATAATTGCTATTGTATAACGCAATCTTAGAAAATACATCTGTAAGCCATTCGCGAGGATTTACATCACTGGCTTTGCAGCATCCCAGTAGTGAGCACATAATTGCTGCATTTTCTGCGGCATCATGGTTCCACAAAACAGATAGCCTTTTCTTCCAACTGCTAACGGCCTAATTGCATTTTCAGCTCTTTGCTTGTAATTCATGTTCTGATCGGTGGCCATTTGCTCAACCTGATAGATTTTAGCTTTCTGGCTCATGTGCTAATGCCTCTTCCAATTTGTTTCGCCAGTAATAAAAAGTGGAAGGAGCCAAATCTTGGTTGTTACAGAAATCTTTTATGTTCAAACCTGATTCCTGATAATCTTTATACAGACGCTTAAATGTTGTTAATGTCATTCTCATTTTTTGCCATCAAAGAAACTGCTCTAGTATGAAGGTCGCAATATGTGAAAGACCGAAGACTTACCAAATAATGATTCTTGGATGAATATATAAGGCATAATTATGACAAAAAAAGCACCTATCAGTAACGTTGCTTCTACTCTTATAAGAGATTTA
>NZ_KI912108.1:5119-10695 GCF_000517085.1 Saccharicrinis fermentans DSM 9555 = JCM 21142
GCCCTTGAAGCTCTCTCGCCAACGCCGGCCCCGGGGCTATTGTTCTGGCCTGCCCTGCGGTCGTTTTATTTATAGTTTAATATTCAGTAAATATGCGGTCTGCTACATATTGAAAAGTAAAAAAATGCTCCAATCCGGATGTCGATTGGATGAAAATAGCAAATTTAAAACCATCAATTTTTCGTAACAGTAAACCATCATTCTACAATAAAAATATATTAATCAACCCTCTGATTGTTGAGGGAGCTTAGCGACCGAGGCAATCAGAGGGTTGATTGCTGCTCGAAGATTGTTTTTCTGTTTTCCATTCTGTAACTTTTACCTTCGAGTTTTACAACTTCACATTTAAACAATAATCTATCTAACAAAGCAGTTGCCAAGACTTCATCATCGAGCATTTCTGCCCATTGCTGAGGGGATTTGTTTGTTGTGATTATTACAGACGTTTGTTCGTGCAGATGATTTATCAGGTTGAAAAATGCAACTGCTTCATGTTTCTTAATAGGAAAAAGCATTATATCGTCTATAGCCACTAAATGAGCCTTTAAAAGACGATTATAAGTGTTAAGCGCACCAGATATCATTTCTTTCATTTTTAACACCGTTATTAGTTCCTCCATTGTGATAAAGTAAGCTTTATGACCAGATTTTACAGCATCGTTAATCAGTCCTGCCGCCACATACGTTTTTCCTGTTCCTGAGGGGCCCATTAGTATCAGGTTATAATTTTGTTCCATCCATAATAATTCCCGTAATTGTTTCAGTTGAGGCACAGTCATACCATTTGCCATGTTAAAGTCATACTTGTCCAGGTTGTGATCTTTGGGTAATCGGGCTAATTTCATTCTCCTGTCAAGATCTGTTTTCTTTCTGTGCTGCACCTCTCTTTGCAAGAGCTGTAATGCAAATTCCTGATAAGATGGTTTATCTATCTGTGCCTGATGAAGCACTGCTTCTGGTTCGTTTTTCATCTTTGTTAGCCGTAAAATATCGGCATAGTTTTTAATTTGATCTAATAGCTTCATTTTCTAATTCATTATTGATTCATATTCATTGATATCACGTTTCTGAGGTTGCATATCAGCATTTTGTTGCTTATTCAGATTGCCGGTTTCTATACAAACATTGTGTTTTACATTCTTTAGAGCTTGCTCATTTTCAAAATAATTCAGAACTTCGGCGAAACGATTGGCATTTAGTATCTGATTTTCATAACAGTAAAGCAGGGCTAAGTTGATTATTTCCTGAGATGAACTTTCAATGTTCTTTTGTATAACTCGGAGATTATCATGAAAATACCGGGGTTTATCTTTCTCTATTGCTGCCAAATATTGTTCGGCTTGAGGAATATATCTTAAGCTTTCAAAAACCAGCTCATAGGTTTTTTGCAGAGTCTTTGACTTTTCCCTTGCATGGTCATTATTTTTTATAATCCGACCTGTATCTAAAGACAGCTCATGTGTGGCCAGCAACTGGTTATCAATCGTATAAAAGAAACGCTTCATTTCTTTTTCTTCCAGTAAAACATTGGCACCCCTGTCTTGATATGTACCCAAAGGCAAGCTGTAGTAATTACTTCGATAAAGTACCGTGTTATCTTTTCTCACAGGATATATCGGCAAGTTTAAAAATGGTTTTTCCGGTTTTCCACTATAAGTCAGCAGGTATTGCTTTTCTTTTTCCCACTCTTGCTTTGGAATACGCCTGGTTGTACCATGTATCTTCGCATTTCCAGTGCGATCAAGCCATTGTAAAACTTCTTTTTGCAACCTGTCAATATCTTGGAATACTCTTCCTTTCAGATAATTGTGTTTTACGTATTTTACTACATTTTCAACTTTTCCTTTGCTTTCAGGGTCAGCTTTTCTGCAAAATATTACCTCAAAGGGATGTGCATTTGTAAACTGCATAAATCCATCAGTAAGAAGAACATCGCCAAGATTTTCATCTTTTACAAAAACACGATCCTGATCGTAGATTATTCGACGGGGGATTCCCTCAAAATATTCGAATGCCAGTTCATGTGCATAATTTGCTGTCTCTGTAGTAAATGGTATTCGTTGACAGTAAACAAACTTTTGTCGGGAACGGGAAAGTACCATTGTAAAAAAGTAAATCTTAATTCTGCCACTTCCACTACTAAGCATTCGGTATGATCCAAAATCTACTTGTGCCTCTTCTCCATATTCTGTTTCGGGAAGCTTCTCGTATTGGCGTGGAAGTTTCTCTTTATGTTTGGGTATATTTTGTTCCTTTCTTACTGTTTGAACAAAATTATAGACTGTTTTACTACTTACATTCGGCAGATCAGAATAATGTTCTTTTAATCTATCTTCAATCTGAGCTGCTGATAAATAGGGGCCTCTCTCCAGTAATTCTTTGACAAAATTATAATACTCATTTAGTTTTTTTGGCATTCGCCGTGGAGTACTAATCCATGCTAGAAATTGTGCTACGCTCATGGAAAGGTATTTACGTACAGTTCCCCTGTCGATACCCAACTCTAATTTGATTTGACTTTGGTTTAGTCCTTGTGATGATAATTCTTTAACTTTGTACCACATAAAAATTTTTTTGTTTTTATTCATAGCCTTCTTCGTTTCTGTTTTGCAACTTAAAGATGAAGGCTATTTTTGTCTTTACAAATGATGATTTTCAATTGCGAAAATTTGATGGTACAAAGTTTCTATTTACAACCATATTTCGTAATTCTCAATCAATAAGTAATCCCCATTTAAATACCCAACTATCAAAATAAAGACCGCAGGGTTGGCCAGAACAATAGCCCCGGGGCCGGCGTTGGCGAGAAGTTTTCCTGGGCGCACTTGAGGTGGTAGTGCGGTTGGCCTAGTGCGAAAGAAGTGTGTGCCGGACGGAAAGGGAAGCTGATGCCGGGGAGCTAGTGATCTATTGTTCTAGACCTTTTTGGTCCTTTTTATGGCAATGATAAAAAGGACATATATGGAAATATTAAAAGCAAGCAATATACCAAGTACTAAGTAAAAAATAGTTCACTCTAAAACGATGATTATTTTTAAGTTACAAGCATATTGATATTCTCATCTTAGGCTCTGTTATGCCTCGTCTCAGAAAAGCCTTCTTTTATTGCCATTTTAATGCTCATGACGAAGTTCTAATACATCATTTGGGTTGGTCGCTGTAGGGCAGGTAGTGATCTATTGTTCTAGACTTTTTGGGTCCTTTTTATGGCAATGACAATGACGCAGTTATCATGAGGACCTTTAAAACAAGCCTTCCCGAATAATTCGGCGAAGCCTGATCATGAGGGCCTTTGAAAATAAACCTTCCCGAATAAAAAGAACATATCAATAAGCAGCAAGAGCAAGGTGTGTATCAAAAGAATCAATCTATCCTCTCTATACAGAATCAATATTTCCAATTTAATAAATGCATTCAAGTAAAACATAGAAGTTCTCAATTATAAAAACCATATTCAATAACTCTCAATGATTGAATAATCCCCATTTAAATACCCAACCTCCAACAAATCGATTGCAGGGTTGGCCAGAACAATAGCCCCGGGGCCGGCGTTGGCGAGAAGTTTTCCTGGGCGCACTTGAGGTGGTAGTGCGGTTGGCCTAGTGCGAAAGAAGTGTGTGCCGGACGGAAAGGGAAGCTGATGCCGGGGAGGTAGTGATCTATTGTTCTAGACCTTTTTGGTCCTTTTTATGGCAATGATAAAAAGGACATATATGGAAATATTAAAAGCAAGCAATATACCAAGTACGAAGTAAAAAATAGTTCACTCTAAAACGATGATTATTTTTAAGTTACAAGCATATTGATATTCTCATCTTAGGCTCTGTTATGCCTCGTCTCAGAAAAGCCTTCTTTTTATTGCCATTTCAATGCTCATGACGAAGTTCTAATACATCATTTGGGTTCGCTGATGTAGGGGAGGTGGTGATCAATTATTCTAGACCTTTTTGGTTCTTTTTGTGGCAATGACAATGACGCAGTTATCATGAGGACCTTTAAAACAAGCCTTCCCGAATAATTCGGCGAAGCCTGATCATGAGGGCCTTTGAAAATAAACCTTCCCGAGTAAAAAGAACATATCAATAAGCAGCAAGAGCAAGGTGTGTATCAAAAGAATCAATCTATCCTCTCTATACAGAATCAATATTTCCAATTTAATAAATGCATTCAAGTAAAACATAGAAGTTCTCAATTATAAAAACCATATTCAATAACTCTCAATGAATGGATAATTCCCATTTATATACCCAACCTCCAACAAATCGATTACAGGGTTGGCCAGAACAATAGCCGTGGCCGGCGCTGGCGAGAAGTTTTCCTGGGCGCACTTGAGGTGGTAGTGCGGTTGGCCTAGTGCGAAAGAAGTGTGTGCCGGACGGAATTATTACCCAAAAGCTGCATTAGAAAATCTATTACGAATTAAAATTGCTGCCAATCAAGTCGCCCGCTAACTTGTTTCAATTCACCATAGCTGGTGCTATGCCTCATCTCAACAAGTTCTTGATTGATTGCACTTTTAATTTTCATGACGAAGTTCTAATACATCATTTGGGTTCGCTGATGCCGGGGAGGTAGTGATCTATTGTTCTAGACCTTTTTGGTCCTTTTTATGGCAATGATAAAAAGGACATATATGGAAATATTAAAAGCAAGCAATATACCAAGTACGAAGTAAAAAATAGTTCACTCTAAAACGATGATTATTTTTAAGTTACAAGCATATTGATATTCTCATCTTAGGCTCTGTTATGCCTCGTCTCAGAAAAGCCTTCTTTTATTGCCATTTCAATGCTCATAACGAAGTTCTAATACATCATTTGGGTTGGTCGATGCGGGCAGATAGTGATCTATTATTCTAGACCTTTTGGGTCCTTTTTATGGCAATGACAATAACGAAGTTATCATGAGGACCTTTAAAAATATACCTTCCCGAGTAATTCGGCGAAGCCTGATCATGAGGGTCTTTGAAAACAAACCTCCCCGAATAATTCGGCGAAGCCTGATCATGAGGACCTTTTAAAATATACTTTCCCGAGTAAAAAGGACATTAACGGAAGTTTCAAAAGCAAAGAAAATAATCAAATAAGTTAGAAACATTGCTCTCAATTAGATAGTCTTTGCAAGAAAACTCCAAATACTGCGTTATTCTCATTTTTGAAACAGTTATTTACAATCAGTAAACTCCTTGGTTTCAAAAATATCGAAAGCCTTGTCTTTGAAGCTTTCTTATCAAAGACAGAAAAAACGGTCGTTTTCTTGCAGCCACTAGATTACGGAAGTACCTATGCTGCAGCAGAATCTTTCAATGCAAAAGTAAAGGATTTCAGAAGACAATTCAGAGGTGTTGTTGATGAAAAGTTCTTCTTGTTCAGATTAACAAAAATATTTGCATGACAACTATAAACAACATTTATTCCCAACTTTTGGCACTGCCCCGTATTATTCTCGCTTTGTAAACTATAATACCTCTGTATTATGGTTTTACTATATTTATTCTTAGCCCTTTGGAATGGGCACTGAACTCCGGTGCATACATACACTGCATAGTGGTTATTCCGTTAGAGAAGTATCCTGCA
>NZ_KI912108.1:10795-11294 GCF_000517085.1 Saccharicrinis fermentans DSM 9555 = JCM 21142
GTCTAGAACAATAGATCGCTATCAACCCGCACCGAGCTCCAATTCCATCCGGCACACTCTTCTTTCGCGCTAGGCCAGCCACACTACCACCTCGAGTGCGCCCTTGAAGCTCTCTCGCCAACGCCGGCCCCGGGGCTATTGTTCCGGCCTGCCCTGCGGTTTTTAAATTGAAACTTTCTTATTTAAATGGAAGATATCCTTTAATTGAGAAATCTTAAATACGGGTTTTTATAACTGAGAGCTTCTATGTTCTACCTGGATTTATATTTAAAACGTAGGTTTCCAATATCTGAGAAACACAACTTCCCAACTTCCCAACTCGCCAACTACAACGATTTAGACAACTCGCCATCCTAACAAGCTAACAATCTAACGACCTAACTATCTAACAACTTTACCAACTCGCCAACTATAACAACTCCAACAACTCGCCACCCTCAAGCTTCTCGCCAACGCCGACCACGGCTATTGTTCTGGCCAACCCTGCGCTCGTTAACCT
>NZ_KI912108.1:11394-35547 GCF_000517085.1 Saccharicrinis fermentans DSM 9555 = JCM 21142
GATTTGACTTTGGTTTAGTCCTTGTGATGATAATTCTTTAACTTTGTACCACATAAAAAATTTTTTGTTTTTATTCATAGCCTTCTTCGTTTCTGTTTTGCAACTTAAAGATGAAGGCTATTTTTGTCTTTACAAATGATGATTTTCAATTGCGAAAATTTGATGGTACAAAGTTTCTATTTACATCGATTGGAGCGTTGGAATTCTCTAAGTTTTACTGGAATCTTTTGGAATTAATCGAAATTAGTGGGTGTTTTTTGGAATATTCTGACAACTATTAGACTTTTTCCAATTGTGCGGCAAAAGATCAGCCAAGTCTAAATCATAATTGCTTCTGTATAACGCAAACTTAGATAATACATCCGTAAGCCATTCGCGAGGATTTACATCACAGGTGGATATTCTGGAGCATGTAGACCCCTTAAAATGTTTTTGAAGGAATAATATTGCTCGGTGAGCAAAAAAAACGGAGCATGCTGACCCTCTGGATTTAGGTTTAATTAATTTGCCATTATAGATAGAATCGTGCATACCGCATACCGCTTCGATCTTAAAGGAGATACAAGGCGTAAATAACAGAATGAATAATTTTTTGTAAATTCATAGCTGATTAAAAAAAGTGAACGGGTATGGCCGTTTTCACTGGGTGGGTATAGACCATTTTTTCCAAATTGACGACAGAGATTAACTTCATCACCCCACAAAAATAGAATTTACAAACACTTGCATATAAACAGATTTTATATATTTGTATATATAAAAACATGATTTGATGCCTGTAAAGCCCAAAATAATCCTCTCTTTAGCACAACACCGGAAGATGGATGTTGTAAAAATAGAAATAAACAAAAAGGTGACTCCACATATGCTACGCCACTCATTTGCAACTCATTTATTAGAACATGGTGTCGACCTTAGATACATTCAAACGTTTTTAGGTCATGTATCGAGTACCACAACAGAAATTTACACACACGTAAGCAAACGATCTCTTGCAAATATAAAAAGCCCTTTAGACCAAATTACAGAATATAAACAACTCAATAACTGATAATTAAACAAATATAGACATAATAGATATAAACACAATATGCATTTACACATACGTTACAAGCAATTAAACAAAACACTTCACTAAGTATAAAAATTAATACATATAAGGGGGCAGTAGGCAGGAATGATACGTTTTACGAATTCTAGACCAACTAAGACATACGTTAGATGGATAGGCACATACCAATTTCCAAAACATCCTTACAAAGGACTATTGAGGAAACTGTTGACAACAGCTTAAGAACTGTTGAAGCCTCGAAGTTGACTCTACGGATTGATTTATGGAACATCTCTATGGTGTCTATATGATTGATTACAAAGATAACAATTTCTATACCTGAAAAGAGTAGCGTTGAACTAACAGTAAAATGTGAAAGCTTCGAAATAGCATGTACATTCTGAACCTGCTACTATTTGTAACTGCCCCTTTTTTTTTACTATGAACATAGAAGACTGGTTTAAAATAAAAAAATACCCTCATATTGGAATACCGCTTACAATCAATGATTATAAGCGAGTAAAAGGCTATATAAAAAACCCAGATTCTGTTAAAAAGCATAGCTTCCTACCGTTCATACACAGGGAGTTAAAACAACGAAAATATAGAGCAACAAATAGCGGAAAAAATCCAAGCGGAAAAAGGAAAAGAGCAAAATCAAAACCCAAGATTAGAGATGTCTTTTTTGCATCACATTTAGATTCAAATATATTTTCATATTACAACACTATACTTTCAGGAGCATATGAGGAATACATCAGAGTAAAACCATTTAATAAATGTATTGTAGCCTATCGAAAGATTCCAATTACAGAAGGATGTGACAAGTACAAGTGTAATATTGATTATGCTAAATCAATATTTGCATTCTTAAAACAAAATAAAGAATTAGAAATGACCGCAATGGTTTCTGATGTAACATCATTTTTCGACAATTTAAGTCACAAGATTCTCAAGAAACAATGGACAAAAATATTAGATAAGCATACACTACCACCTGACCATTATAATGTATTCAAAGGTAAATATGCGGTCTGCTACATATTGCAAAGTAAAAAAATGCTCCAATCGGGATGTCGGTTGGAGCGTTGGAATTCTCTAAGTTTTACTGGAATCTTTTGGAATTAATCGAAATTAGTGGGTGTTTTTTGGAATATTCTGACAACTATTAGACTTTTTCCAATTGTGCGGCAAAAGATCAGCCAAGTCTAAATCATAATTGCTGTTGTATAACGCAATCTTAGAAAATACATCTGTAAGCCATTCGCGAGGATTTACATCACTGGCTTTGCAGCATCCCAGTAGTGAGTACATAATTGCTGCATTTTCTGCGGCATCATGGTTGCCACAAAACAGATAGCCTTTTCTTCCAACAGCTACCGGCCTAATTGCATTTTCAGCTCCGTTGTTGTCAGGCAGATATCGGCCATCAAGATGATAGCGAGACAGACGTAAGAAAAGATTGTATGTATAAGCCAGCGCCTTACTCATCTTTCCTCCTTGTAGCGCTTTGGGGTAATAGCCTTCGATCCATTTTTCAAAAGCACGCATGATTGGATAAGCCAAGCGCTTTCGTAGTTCAGCTCTTTGCTTGTAATTCATGTTCTGATCGGTGGCCATTTGCTCAACTTGATAGATTTTAGCAATTTGTGCCAATGCGTATTCAGCCCCCGTTTTGTCTTCTTTTAGACTTTCGGAGAATTTCCTGCGCGCATGAGCCCAACAACCCAGAAGCAAAACACCTTTCTTTTGCTCATAGATTGAATATGCCTGATATCCATCGGTTTGAAGAGCTCCCTGAAAATCCTTTAATAAAGGAAGTATCACTTTTTGTGCTCGGGAGCCTTTGTCGTAGTGAAAGAAAACCAAGTTATTCATTACTGATCGAGCCATCCACAGATAAGCCTTTTGTGCTTTGTGCTTTTCGTTGCTAATAACAGGAATGGTACTTTCGTCAACCTGAATATAATCAGATTTTAGAACGATTTCTTTTAAACGTGCATAAAGAGCTCTTAGTAAATCACAGCTTCCTTGAAACCAACCATTAATGGTGGATGCAGGTAATTTTATACCAATCATTTTGAACATGGCCATTTGGCGATTAAAAGGCTGGTGGAAATAATATTTATTCATCATCAGCTCGCTCAATAAAGAAGGCCCTGCATTGCTGCGTGGCAAAGGCAATAATGGCATTGAACCAATACGGATAGCTGATGCTTCTTCGGTGTTTTGATCTGTAGCAATATCCGGTGATACTGATTCTTGCTTTACTGCATATTTAGGACGTTCTATACGACGTACATATACCTCTCCGGGCTTGTGTTCGAGTATTTCTGTTACTTCTTCGCCAATACGCACCCAGTTATCTTGTTTACCTTCCGGTTCAATAACTTCTACCTCTCGTCTAAGGTGGTCAGGAAGTGGTTGACGAACTGGCCTCTGCTTGTTTTTTACAGGCTTGCGGCGCTCATATTCGATAAGCTCTTTTTCTGCGTTTTCAATGATAGCTTTCTCTTCTGCAACGACCTCCAGTCCGTCCCAATCGATCTTTCGTTGATCGGGATCTTCGGCAATATGCTTTTCACTAGAATTGCCAAAAAACTTATGGCGAAACCAAGCAAGCTGGTCGATCAGCTTTTTAATTTGCTGCTCTTTTTTAGCGACTATAGCCTCTAATTTTTTGTTTTTAGCTTCCAAAGTGTCCAGAACCCTATTGTCATTTTTTCGCAAGCGGGAAAGCTCCTGAAACATCTCGTCACGTTCCTGGAGAAGCTCCTGTATTAACACATCTTTATTGCTTGAAAAATCGCTCATTTATCACTGCTTAATTACGAGCTTAAAGATAGTAAAATCAAGGCTTATAGCCAATTTTATCGATCTAAAAATCCTAAAAAATTGCTTCTTTTTGTCACCTCTTTAAGAGCCTTTTTTTAGGCTTCACATTCTTTACAATCAACATTAAATCGTGCCAACTTATAATGTGAGATGTGAGGCTTTCATCAAATGCAGGAAGTTTGAAAACACCACTGTCGAGCTTCTTATGGTAAATTACCAACCCGCCGTGTTCTAGATGAAGTATTTTCATGGTGGTCAGCCTACGGTTGACAAATATAAAAACTTCACCGTCCTGAACATTACGCTTCATTAAGGAGCTTACAATGCCGCTGAGTGTGTAAAAGCTTTTACGCATATCCACTGGTGCCGGATATAGAAAGTATTTAAGTTTATCGTGTAAATGAAACATCAGACTTAATCAAATAAGTGAACAATTGTTTTTAATACTTGCGTGTTTATATTATCCCTTAGTAGCATCTTGGTGCCATTGGGAAATAGGAATTCAATGGGAGCATCATTGTTTAAAGTAGGCTTACTCTTGATGATAGATGGACTCGATTGGTTATTCGTCGCTAACGGATTACTGTCAAATTCTAGTGGAACAAAGCTATCTGGCTCATGTGCTAATGCCTCTTCCAATTTGTTTCGCCAATAGTAAAAAGTGGAAGGAGCCAAATCTTGGTTGGTACAGAAATCTTTTATGTTCAAATCTGATTCCTGGTAATCTTTATACAGACGCTTAAATGTTGTTAATGTCATTCTCATTTTTTGCCATCAAAGAAACAGCTCTAGTATGAAGGTCGCAATATGTGAAAGACCGAAGACTTACATTCAAAGCATTAACTAGAATTAGGTACATAGAAGGGAATCAATTATATCACAGCTACGACAAAACTATGATAGTTGAAAAAGGTATACCCATGTCTTCCACCAAGAAGGTACAGAAACGAGAGAAAATATCTCAGACCAAATATTTTAGAGAAAAGAATGCCATTGCATATTGTACTAAAAAAGAGTTTCTAAAAAACAACATAAATCTAATCAAATCAAAAAACAATAAAACAGGAATACCACAAGGAAGCCCGATTAGTGCAACACTAGCAAATGTATATATGTTAGAGTTTGATGAGTTGCTGTTTAATAAGATTAATGAAATTGGTGGCTATTACCAAAGATATAGTGATGATCTAATCGTGATTTACGAAACTCGATATGAAGCAGAAATATCTGATTTTATTCTAGATCTCATAAAAGACTTAGCTAAATTAGAGATCCATCCAAAGAAAACACAGACATATAGATTTAGAAATATAGAAAAAGTAAATTCTTGTTTTCACGTTGACTACTTGACAAAAAAGGAAAGTCAAAATAGAAAACTAGAATACTTAGGGTTTTCTTATGACGGTGAAAAAGTATTAATAAAATCTTCAGGCTTTTCAAAGTTCTATCGTTCTATGAAAAGGTCTTTAAAGAAGTCGGCTTCACTTGCTATTAATGGAAAAAATCCCGACAATAGCATATTCAAGTCAAGCCTTTACAAGAGATTCACTCATAGAGGTGCTAAAAGAAGGCTTATATACAAACCAAAAAAGGATAATCCTAAAGAGTACAAGCCAACTAAGAAGTACTATTGGGGAAACTATATCAGCTATATAAACAAAGCTAATTATTCAATGAGGGAACTCAATGGCGATGATTCTATAAAAAAACAAGGACGGCGATTTTGGAATCGCTTTCATCTTCTTCTACAGTTTCAGGTAAACCGAGTCAACGATAAAAAATCCAAATAACTGCTTGTAATCGAATAGGTGGCTGACAGGATTGTAGCCCTGCCAGTGCACCTTTCACAGCACGACTTTTTACTCCATAAAAAGTACGTACGGGTAACTTCGTTATTCCTCTTCACAAATTAAAATACTATTTTAATTTATTCGAGCATATACGGCGGTTCCCTACATCATGGGGAATCGAAGATCGGCGGAGCCAATAACGAATTATCCCTTGAAGGTAAAGAAGAAGTTATTTCATTGTACATGGAAGCTAAAGCAATATAGCCACGTTTCTGAAGTCTTTTTATCGTGATGGTAGTCCCTAATATTGGACTTTGGGCAATAGCCCAACCACCCATTCTACTTCGACTCCAAGCATATGCCATACCCTTTTCGACACCTAAACGAATCAGGTTTTTCCTTTTACGTTCAGACTTTTTCCAATGGTGCCAAATACAGTATCTCAGACGGTTTCGAAGCCATCCGTCTAACTCTGCCAATTTGGTTTTAATGTTGACATATTTGAAGTTGTTAATCCAACCTCGTTGGATTTCAATTAACTGTAAATATGCGGTCTGCTACATATTGCAAAGTAAAAAAATGCTCCAATCCGGATGTCGATTGGAGCGTTGGAAATCTCTAAGTTTTACTGGAATCTTTTGGAATTAATCGAAATTAGTGGGTGTTTTTTGGAATATTCTGACAACTATTAGACTTTTTCCAATTGTGCGGCAAAAGATCAGCCAAGTCTAAATCATAATTGCTGTTGTATAACGCAAACTTAGATAATACATCCGTAAGCCATTCGCGAGGATTTACATCACAGGTGGATATTCTGGAGCATGTAGACCCCTTAAAATGTTTTTGAAGGAATAATATTGCTCGGTGAGCAAAAAAAACGGAGCATGCTGACCCTCTGGATTTAGGTTTAATTAATTTGCCATTATGGATAGAATCGTGCATACCGCATACCGCTTTGATCTTAAAGGAGATACAAGGCGTAAATAACAGAATTAATATTTTTTTTTAAATTCATAGCTGATTTAAAAAAGTGAACGGGTATGGCCGTTTTCACTGGGTGGGTATAGACCATTTTTTCCAAATTGACGACAGAGATTAACTTCATCACCCCACAAAAATAGAATTTACAAACACTTGCATATAAACAGATTTTATATATTTGTATATATAAAAACATGATTTGATGCCTGTAAAGCCCAAAATAATCCTCTCTTTAGCACAACACCGGAAGATGGATGTTGTAAAAATAGGAATAAACAAAAAGGTGACTCCACATATGCTACGCCACTCATTTGCAACTCATTTATTAGAACATGGTGTCGACCTTAGATACATTCAAACGTTTTTAGGTCATGTATCGAGTACCACAACAGAAATTTACACACACGTAAGCAAACGATCTCTTGCAAATATAAAAAGCCCTTTAGACCAAATTACAGAATATAAACAACTCAATAACTGACAGTTAAACAAATATCGACATAATAGATATAAACACAATATGCATTTACACATACGTTGTATGCAAGGCTAAAAAGACAGCAGTACTTTGATAGTTTGATTGATAAATTGAAATAATAAGCGGATAAGAAAAGAGCATTGATTGAAGGTTTGTGCAAGAAAAAATTAGTTTTTGCCCGCCCGCTTCTGCCCTTCGGGACAGTTGGGGAAGCCAACGCACAAACAGCACATTTGCAAACCGCACAAGGCGACCCACAATCAAAGTTTGCAAAAGAGCTGTTTTACCCCTCACACCTTTCTAATTAATGGCAATAATTACTATTTGCTGCCGTTATATAGTTTTTGTATCTTTGGCCATAAATTATAGAATTATCGAAGATAAAAAGTTAAATATTGAAAAACTAAAAGAAAGATTTAATGATACTGAATATCTTTTAACAAAGGATATTGCTGAATTTTATCTTTCGTTAGACCCGTTGGTAAAAAAAACAACTATTAACTGGCGAGTATATGCTTTAATTCGAAAAGGTATACTTACTCGTATTGGACGTGGCAAATTTTGTTTTGGTTCAAGCAAGATTTTTGCACCAGGATTAAACAGAAAAGAAAAGGTAATATACAACAAACTAAAGTCTGAGTTTCCATTTGTTGATATTTGTGTATGGAATACAAAAATACTAAATGAGTTTATGCAACATCAGCCCGGCAATTTTCAGATAATTGTTGAAGTTGAAAAAGAAGTAAGTCAATCTGTTTTTTATTTCCTTAAAGAATTAAATTATCCTGTCTTCATAGAACCTACAGAGGAGATATTAGAAAAGTATTTACCTACAGATAAGGAAGCAATAATAATTAAATCTTTAGTATCCGAATCACCATTACAAGAAAGTGGCAATATTAGAACAATAACTATTGAGAAATTATTGGTAGATATTTTTTCTGATTCAATTATCTTTTCAGCGCAACAAGGTGCTGAACTTAGAACCATTTTCCAAGAAGCATTTAATAAATACACTGTCAACCAAAGCAAGATGCTTCGATATGCAAGTAGGAGAAGGAAGAAAGATAGTTTTCAAGCGTATTTAAGTACAATTCAAATCTACGGCAGCAAAAACCAAGATGCTGCCAAATTATAGAAAATGATAGATAAAAGTAAAATAAATATAGATTGGATTAATCAAGTATCCAAACAGAACCGAAAAGCTGACAAAATTTTGATTGAAAAGGTTATTCGTGCTTTGCAGTTGCTTGAAGGTCTGGTCGTACATGAAATTCCTTTTGTATTTAAAGGAGGTACGGCATTAATGCTACATCTAAATTCTTCAAAAAGGTTATCGATTGATATCGATATTATAATGCCTAAAGAAGTTGAAGGCTTTCAAGCTCTTCTTGAAAAAATAGTCGTTGACCAAGGCTTCTCAAGATTAGAGCTACAACATAGAAGTACAAATACTAAAATCAAAAAAGAACATTACAAATTTTTCTATACTCCTATACACAAGTCGAATAAGGAGAAAGAGTATGTACTCCTTGATATTCTTTTTGAAGAGGTTGGCTATAAGAATGTAATTGAGATTCCGATACAATCATCTTTTGTGCCGATTGAAGGAGCCCCAATTACTGTAAAAGTACCATGCTTAGAAGATATGCTAGGAGATAAACTCACAGCTTTTGCTCCAAATACAACAGGCATTCCATATTTCAAAAAGAAAGACAGTATGAGTATGGAAATCATTAAGCAGCTTTACGATATTGGAAATCTTTTTGATGTTGTAAATGATTTAGAAATAATTAAAGCTACCTTTTTGAAATTCGCTGAAACCGAATTGACATACAGAGCAATAGATGGGCTAACAGCGAATGATGTATTGGAAGATATTTATCAAACATCATTAAATATTGTAACAAGAGGTACTGATGGCAAAGGAGACTTTGAACAACTGCAGCTCGGAATTAGAAGAATTACCGGATTCATATTTTCTGAGAGTTTTCATCTAGAAAAAGCTATAATACTAGCATCAAAAGCGGCATATATTTCTATACTTATCAGAGAAGATGCAGATTTTATTGAAAAATTTGATAATCCCAAATTAATGAAAGATTGGCAGATTGGGGAGCCTTTGAATAACAAACTAAACAAATTGAAGAAATCGAATCCAGAAGCGTTCTTCTATTGGTTTAAAATTTACGAACTTATTAAACAGGCAGAATAAATGGGAAGGTCAACAGTACATTACGCAGATAATAAAACCAATAACGCTCTAAAAAAGCTACATAATAAATTACGCCCTGCAGGAACTCCTGTTCAGCGGGTAGAATATATCATAGAATTGCTTTTGCTTCGTATTTTTGAAACAAAGATTAAACAAGACGATGATTTTAAGCCTCTTCGCAAATTATTCTCCACTGATTATAAATGGAAAAATCCGAAAACAGGAAAAGAAGAATCGAATGAAAATCGCTTATTCTCTTACTTACCAACTGTTTCAAACAATCAGATTTTATCCGAATTAAACGATAATTTCTTCCCATTCTATTCAAGCATAATGAATAGCGCAAGGCAAGTATTTGAAGGGAATCTTCCGCAAAAAGTGCAAGACCAATTGGTGTTAATTGAGGAAGTGTTTAGCAACTCAAATTTTACCAATAATGTAAATAGTGGAAACCTTGGCGAAGTCATTAGCATTGTGGCAAATGATATTGAAGAAGCTCGCTTATTGAAAACGGATTTACTAGGTGATGCCATAGAATCAGCATTAAGCGAAACAGGCGGTACGAAAGATGTTGGTCTATTTCGCACTCCAGACCATATACGACAGTTTATGACAGGCTTGATTGAGCCAACTTTTGACGACCAAATTTTTGACCCTGCTTGTGGAACGGGCGGATTTTTATTTGACGCCTTTGAATTTGTAATGCGTAGAGTTGACCCCAGCAGAGAATGGCCCGGAGAAAAAGGGCATAGTGAATTATTAGACTATTTTGATGATTACTTCAAAACCAACAAAATAGAATTTCCCAGCATTGAGCAGACTACCCAATTTTACAGAGGTGGTGTAACGGGCATTGAGTATTTGGGCATGATTCGTAAGATGGCGGCTATTAACTTTTATGTGCGTGGTTTAAACCCTCACAATATTGAACAAGGCGATTCTTTAGCAAAATACAGCCCGGTAACCGACCACGAAAGTAAATCGGTTATTCTAGCTAATCCCCCATTTGGGGCCGAGCGCGACCAGGAAGCTTATCCCGACGTGTGGCAAGAATACAGCAAAGAATCGGAAACTACTATTCTGTTTGTAAAATTGATGTTTGAACAACTGAAACAGGGTGGAAAATGTGCCGTGGTTGTTTCTGAAGGTTTTAATACCTGGGACCAGGGAAGTGCCAAAGCATTACGAAAAATGTTATTGGACGAAGCGCAATTAAAAGCTGTAATCTCTTTACCGCAAGGTTTATTTGTGAGCAAAAACGGACAAGGCCCCAAAACATCTATTTTGATTTTTGAGAAAGGTGGTAAAACAGATTGGACTTGGTTTTACAAAGTTAGTAACGATGGTTATTCAATGGGTACAAATCGTAAAGAGCAAAAAGGAAATCAGTTGGTGGAATGTTTGAGTTTATATCACGAGTATGTGAAAAAAGGAATTAAGCCACCCGAAACTAAAAATCAGTTTTGCATACCTGCCCAATGGATTAAAACACTTGACCCAAGAATAAAAAATAAAATACGTAAAGAAACCCGAGCCGTTTTAGCCGAAAAAGGCAAAAAAGAAAGAGTAAAAAAAGAAAAGGAACTCAATAAAAAAGTAAAGGCAAAAAAAATAAGCGAGGAAGAAAAGCTAAAGGAATTAAAAACCTTTGACCAAATGCTTGAAAATCGCATACAAAACGAAATAGCCAAACGTATTGATAAAGCACACAACTATTCTTTTAATCTCGCCAATTACAAAAGTACTTTAAGCGAAAGCCAAATTAACGATTGGAGAAAAGCATTAAAACACATTCAGCCCAATGGAGCAACTACTTTAGACGAGGTTTATAAAAAACTAAACTATAGCAAACCACAAAATGTCTTGCCGTATTTATTGAAACTGAATCCCGCCAATGCCTTGGAAGCAGATATTGCCCGTGAATATGTAAGCAATTTGGATAAAAGTATTGTTGCTGAGCAAAAAGAATTGTACGCGGTTAAAGAGATAATTAAAAGTGGGGCTAAATATCCGATGGTCAAGTTAAAAGATTATTTGATATTGAATACAAATAAAATAAAACCCTCAAAAACGCCCGATGTAAATTACAAAGTGCTTGGCGTAAGTAATGATGTTGGGATATTTTTAAATGAAAAATTGGATGCAACAGAAACCAATCAAAGTTATTTTGTTGTGGCTAAGAACGAATTTTGCTACAATCCTTACAGAATAAACGTTGGAAGTATTGGTTTAAATACCTTTGATTACGATAATCAGATAATTAGTGGAGCTTATTTGGTTTTTGCATGTAAAGAAGAGGAACTAAACCCTAAATATTTAGATGCACTTTTTAATAGCAAAGGTTTTCTCTCTTATGTTGACGGTAAAGCCAATGGTGGAGTTCGCATGAACTTCAAATTTGAAGATATGGAAGCATGGGAAATTCCATTACCATCCATCGAAGAACAAAATGAGATTGTTGCTCAAATAGAAAAACAAAAAGCGATTATTGAAGGGGCGGATAAAGTTATTAGTAATTGGTCAATTGATTTTGAATACTATTTTTCACGATATAAATTTTCTCAGAAAGCACTTTCAGAATTAATTATAGAATCACTATATGGTTCTTCGGAAAAGTCAGATTATCAAGATGAAGGATATAATATATTACGAATTGGGAATGTGGGGTTTTGTGATTTTAAGCTTGATGACATCAAGAAATCATCGTTGTCCGAAAAGGACTTTAATAAATATAAACTACAAAAAGGTGATTTCTTGATAGTACGTTCGAATGGCAATCCAAAACTTGTTGGAAAGTGTGCTGTATGGAATTCTGAAGAACAATTTGCTTATGCTTCATATTTGATTCGCTTTAGATTCAAGTTGGATGAAGTAGAGCCAAAATATGTAATGTATTTCTTTATGAGTCCAAACGGTCGTGAATTATTAAATCCACAAGCTGGAGGAGGAACTTATAATATTAGTGCTACGGAATTCCAAAAGGTTCAAATACCTTATCCCAAAATTGACATTCAGCGTCAAATTATAATTGATTTGGATGCTAAAATGGAAATATTAAGAGGCTTACACAAAATGAAAACAGAAGCAGAACAAAAGATAGAAAAAATATTGGCGGAGGTTTGGGGAGTTGATAAGAAAGAGCCAACAAAAACAGCTTAGGGTATGGGTAAAAAAATAAACGAAGCAACTTCTACAGATATTCCAATTATACAGCGTTTGGTAAACGAATATGGTTGGAAAGTTGGCGACACCCTATTGTATCAGGCAATTTATGATATAACTGACAATTTAAAGGCCGATTATTCAACACTTAAAAACATTCGTCCTGACATTGTTTTACAAGACATGAACGGTGAAATTGTTGCTGTTATTGAAAACAATTTGGACAAAGAGAACAAAGACCTTTTAAAGTTACGCACCATTGTTACCCAACTTTTAAAACCTCGCTTTTTGTATGCCTGCAGTGCCGAGCGCATTTTGTTTTACGATAATGCCTGGCGTGGTCTGGATGCCGGCGAATTTAAGCAGGTTGATGGTTTCATGACCTTGGAGGAAATGAAACTTAAAATTGAGCAGCAAAAAAAGATAGCTTCCAACAAAGAAATAACTATTGATACCAGCATTGCAGGTGGATTTGACCCTACTGTTGGAAAAGAACGATACTACCAACTACAATGCATACGCACCATTATTGAAAACTACAAAGCAGGCAAACAAAAAATGCTTATTCACATGGCAACAGGTTTAGGCAAAACCCGAACTTCCGTTGCTTTGGCAAAAGCTTTATTAAGTCATGGTTTATGTAAACGCATTTTGTTTGTAGTTGACAGGCGCATGCTTGCTAAACAATCGGTGGATGATGGCTTTGCTTTAATTAGTAAAGAATTCCCGAGCAGTTGGATAACGACTTCCAATTTCAGGTCGCGCAAACACGCCAATATTCATGTAATAGTTATCGATACACTTGAACTTATTCATAGTGATTTACCTTCAGGATTCTATGATTTAATTATTGTGGATGAATGTCACCGTAGCATAAATGTAAACCGCAAATTAATATTCGACCATTTCCTTTGTCCGAGAATTGGAATGACAGCCACTCCAAGAATCGCTACTCCTAAAAAAGGTGCAGAAGTTGACGAAGAAGATTTAGCGATAATCGATACCTACAAATTATTTGGATGTGAAACTGGCGAACCCGATTTTCAATTCGATATGGATAGAGGCATATCAGAAGGTTTTCTGGCTCCATACAAACCTATTGAGCTAAAATCATCGTTGGTTACCGAAGCCGAAGAAAATGGAATAGAATTCGACCATGTTCTTGACCCAAAAGAAAAATATGAGATTGCACTGGGTGCCGAAAAGAAACTAAAACTTGAACAACTAAACCGCAAGTTTATCTCAGAAGAGAACTGCTTGAGAATTGCTGAAGAACTAAAAAAGAATACCCAATATGGTGAGAAAGTAATCTTGTTTGGTGTTAGTCAACCTCATTGCATAGAATTAGCAAAAGCGATAAACCAAGTATTTGAAAATGACAATTCGGAAAAGCCCTATTATGCTGAAGCCATAATTTCGGAAAATAATGAACTAAATGAAACATTGAAAGCTTGGTTTAAAAAGCCATATCAAAAGCCCTATGTTGTTACCTCAGTAGATATCTTAAGCACAGGTGTTGATATTCCATGTGTCCGTTATATTGCATTTGCCTCCTTAACTAAATCGGTTGGCAAATACATACAAATGGTTGGACGAGGCACACGCCTTGACCCCAAAACAGGTAAATTTAGCTTTACTGTTCTTGATTTTGTTGGTTTATGCAAACGAATGGAGGATAACGGCAAAGGAACTTCAAAAGAAAATAAGAAAGTTGTAAAGCCAGGCGACCAAAAACCAAAACAATCAGGAACACCCAAACCGAAAGGAGATTATTTTTTAATTGATAATCCTGACCCAGCTAATTTAATTCAGCGTGTTGAAATCCATGGCGATTCTATTGAAATAAAAGATAACATTCCAATTGAAGAAGCAAAAAGGATTTTCGAAGAAGAGTTGAAAAAGTCTGAAGAACCCGTAATGACTGATTTAAAGGAAAAAGCAACAAGAAGTGATTATCAGCCAACAGAAGAGGAGATTGCAAAACTAATAGAATGGTTAAGTAAACCTAATACATTCTTGGATGAAGGACATTTACAGAAAATGTATGATTATCCGGAAGGGTCAGCGTGGGACTTTTTATTGCACGCTTTGGGCAAAAAGAAAATTCCAACTCCAAAAGAACGAATTGAAAAGAATTATCTTTCTTATGTTCATACTTATGATTTCTCAGACGACCAGATTATAATCCTAAAAAAGATTAAGGATATTTTCACATCCAATATTGCTTCAAAAAGAAATATAGAAGATAAAGACATATTTGGCAATCCGATTTATGAAAGATTAATTGGCTCATATGATGAAATCAATAAAAAGTTCGATGGAAACTTCAACTTGATTTTAACAGATTTGAAAAGCACATTTAATATCAGACCAAATGCATAGCAAACGCACACAGCCAAGCACATTTGCAATTTGCACAAGCCAACGCACGACCAAAAATTGCAAAAGAGCTTGTCTGTCAGCCACCGCTTTTTTGCCGACCCTAAAAACTATTTTTTTCGGGAACAGCAGTGCTTCGATTGAGCGGATTTATGATTTTAAAAGCTTGATAATTAACTGATAATGAATAAAGCCCAGCATACAATCGAATAGGTTGGATACAGCGGTTCGATTTATGCCACCCATTTCGGATTCATTGTGCCAGTGATTTCGGTTTAAACTGTGCCACTAACAACGAGTAAGTAATTCGAGGCACGTTTCTAATTGTGCCATTTGTTTCGGTTCAATTTGTGCCACTTTGAAAGATCAAGTAAAAACTACTATATCGCTAAAAAAAAGCGGTATGGCCAATAAACTTGATCCCATGGATTTAAAACAGATAATTACGCTTCATCAAGATGGAGTGAGCAATCGTAAGATTGAGTCATTACTCGGTATCTCACGCAATACCATTAATACATACATGAAGCTCTTCAAGGCCTGTGCCTATAGCTTTGACGAACTGCTCTTGTTCGATAATATTAAACTTAGAGAGCTATTCCCTTCTCATACGACCATTGATAATGACCGCTACAATGAACTAATGCAGCATTTTGAACGCATTAATGCAGCAATAAATCATCCAGGCTTTACTTTTCTCTTTCATTATAACGAGTATAAACAACAGGCTAAAGATCCCTATGGTTATACCCAGTTTATGGAGCATTACAATCGAAAACATGCCAAAATTAAAGGTTCTATGAAACTTGAGCATGAAGCCGGTTATGAGGTGTTTATTGATTATGCAGGTAAGAAACTTCATATTGTAGATAAAGAAACCGGAGAGCAGGTTCCTGTTGAAGTATTTGTAGCCATCTTGCCCAATAGTCAGTATACCTATGTTGAGGCTTCTATGAGCCAGAAACGAGAAGATATGATTACGAGCATGGGCAACGCATTATCGTATTATGGCAGTGTTCCAAAGGCTATTGTATCCGACAATCTCAAATCAGCAGTCACAAGAGCTAGTAAGTATGAACCTGATGTCAATCGATCCTTTAAAGATTTTGCGCGTCATTATAACTGTGCTATTAACCCTACCCGAAGTTATGCTCCGCAAGATAAGGCACTGGTCGAAAACGCCGTTCAATTGGCCTATCAACGTATTTATTATCCCATTAGAGAAATGACTTTTTTTCGTTGGAAGAGCTCAATCTGGAAATTAAAAAACGGCTTATCGATTATAACAACCGCCTGCTTGCACGAAAAGGAGCCAGCAGAAAAGAGCTCTTCCAATCTATTGAGCGAAGTTACTTAAAGCCACTTCCATCGTTGGGTTACGAACTTAAAGATTATCGTAGAGCCAAGGTGCAAAAGATGGGCTATGTATATTTTTCTCCCGACAAAAATTATTACAGTGTTCCGCATCGATATATTGGAAAATCAACACAGATTCATTATACAAAATCAACTGTGGAGGTCTTTTATAATCATGAACGAATAGCATCTCATCAGCGCAATCCTGCGATGGGCATTTACATTACCAACAAAAACCATTTGAGCAGTACGCACAAGGCATATACAGAATGGAGCCCTTCTTATTTTGAGAAAAAAGCCGCTAAGCATGGTGTCCATGTAGTAGCTTGCATTCAAGGTGTAATAAGTAATAGTATCTATCCTGAAATTGCCTATAAAAGGGCTATGGGCATTATTCAACTTCATCGCACCTATAGCTCCGAGAGACTCAATAATGCTTGTAAGAGAGCTGTTGAGGCAGGTGCCTTTTCCTACAAGCGCATACAAAATATCTTAAAGAATAATTTGGACAAAGAAGGTACTGTGGAGCAAATGCAAGCGTCCAATACACCACACATTCCTACACACGAAAATTTACATGGAGCTTCGGCTTATAAATAAAAATAAATAAAAATGAACAACAATCAAACAATTGAAAAGCTCAGGCAAATGCGCCTAGGAGCTATGGCTGATTTACATCTTCAGCATATGAAAAACAATCAATTAACAAATATTACACCTGATGAATATTTGGCTCTACTTACCGATCAGGAGTGGGAATATCGGCAAAACAGTAAAATTGCAAGGCTGATTGCCCAAGCTGATTTTAAACAAAAAGCGAATGTGGCAGACATTAATTATGGTCCATCCAGAAACTTGGATAAAAACATGTTTATGCGCTTGGCATCACTTGACTTTTTAAGTAAAAAGGAAAATATAATTGTATCCGGATCTTCTGGCGTTGGGAAAAGTTACTTAGCTCAATCTCTGGGACACCAAGCTTGTTTAATGGGTTATAAGGTAATTTATGCCAATACGGCCCGATTGTTCACCAGGCTTAAATTATCTAAGGTAGATGGTACATATTTAAAGGAGCTAAAGAAGCTATCTAAGGCTAATATACTTATCCTTGATGACTTTGGATTGCAGGCCTTTGATAATCATGCCAGAGAAGCTCTAATGGACATAATAGATGATCGATATAATCAAACATCAACCATAGTATCATCACAAATACCTGTTTCTGTCTGGTACGATATTATTGGCGAAGGTACCATAGCCGATGCTATTTTAGATCGTCTGGTCAACTCATCACATCGTATAGATCTCAAAGGAGAATCTTTAAGAAAAGGATATTTAGTGAGTGAATAACATTTTTTTTCTTATTATTGCAGCATCTTTTAAAGTGGCACGGTTACTCCGAAATCGTTGGCATGGTCACTCCGAAATAGCCATAGGTGGCTGACAGGATTGTAGCCCTGCCAGTGCACCTTTCACACCACGACTTTTCACTCCATAAAAAGTACGTACGGGTAACTTCGTTATTCCTCTTCACAAATTAAAATACTATTTTAATTTATTCGAGCATATACGGCGGTTCCTTACATCATGGGGAATCGAAGATCGGCGGAGCCAATAGCGAATTTGCCTTAGTAGGTAAAGTAGCTGTTATTTCATTGTACATATAAGCTAATGGGATATAGCCTCGCTTTTGAAGTCGTTGCACCGTAATGGTTGTTCCTAAAATAGGACTTTGCCAACAAAGATTATGTTTTATTGGTGTTAGCGATTTCCGCTTTGCTCCAATTGGGCGATAGCCCAACCACCCATTATTCATTATATATGTGTATGCTTTAAGGCATTCATGATTTCGTTCCTCAATTCAACTTCGACTCCAAGCATATGCCATACCAGCTTCAATGCCTAATCGGATCAGGTTTTTCCTTTTCCGCTCAGGCTTTTTTATTCACAAGTGTTCATTTTTTGTGTTCATGATTTCCGCTTTGCTCCAATTCAATGATGCCAAATGCAGTATCTAAGACGATTACGGAGCCAGCCATCCAACTCTTCCAGTTTTGTTTTGATATTGGCATATTTGAAGTTGTTAATCCAACCTCGTTGGATTTCAATTAACTTACTAATGCGTTCATCAAAGCTCATTGGAGTAGTCTTTCGAGTGACTTCTTTAAGTTTTGCTTTAAAACTCTTCCATCTTTTTGGGGCAACTACCAATTGGTATTTTCCCTTGATACCTTTCTTATAGATCGGTACAAAACCGAAGCCGAGTATTTGGAAGTTTACTGGTCGTCTGATGCCACTTTTGTCTCTATTGATAGGGAGTTTCAATTTACAAAGTAAATGTTATCGTTTCATTAGAACCGTCAGAGAATTTCTTGATTTTTTTCGTTTGTTGCCCTTCTTTTTTGTATTTACAAGTCATTTCGTAGTTTTCATAGGTAACCCGACCATTTGGAGTGAAACTTTTTTCATTTATTAATAATGAATCTTTATATTCATATATTACTGTTCTACTAGGCTTTTGATTTATTAAAAATCCTTCTTCTCCGAAACTATATTCATTTTTTTTTGTAAGAAATCCATATTCATTGTATTCATAATTGATTTTTTCATTAATTGGGTCAGCACCTAATGCGTTTATATATTCTTCATCTCTTTTACCTAAGTTTAATATTCTTTGAATTGTAATTTCCTCAATCAAATTCCAATTTTTGTCATATTTATAGCTTGTTGTATGATCATATGAGACAACGTCCCAAAATGTGTAGACATATTTTTCGGTAACCTTACCATCCTCGCTAAATGCTTTACTAAATAATAATCTACCGTCAGAATTCGAAGTATCTTCTACTCGATAATACATTGTTTTAATATTCTTTAGCTTTTCATCTTGTAGAATTTCTTCATAGTTCATGTCAAGACCTAACTGTGCAAAACAGTTTAGAGCTAATACAAAAAAGCTTAAAGTTGTAAGTATTCTCATATGTTTATGTTTAATGTTTGCGTAGAGTAGAGCCTGATAGCTTACTCCCATTATTACTTCTAAAAGTAGCAATAATAAGTAAACTATCAGCGCCCCCTTCATCAAACCGTACGTGAAGTTTTCCCTCATACGGCTTACCGATAGAGTTCTTCATTGAGCTTTCGCAAGGGTTTTCAAGCGTGCATACTTTTCCAAGTCTAACAGCCTTTTGCTTTGTACAAAAGTACTGTATGGTCGCTGGCGAAGCGACTTGTGCGCTTTACGCCCTTTGCTTTTGAGCCATTTAAATAGTTTATAATCCAAGTGTTTGATGATAACCTTTATGGTTTCCCAAATGTGCGTTACCTTACTTATAGAGAAATAATTAAGCCAACCTATTAATAATGAGTTGAGCTTGTAAAGCAAAGGTTCAATCTTCCAATGCCTACGTTTTGCTAAAAGCTCACGAATGTTGGCAAAGAGTTTACTCCTTGATTTCATACTCGGGCGGACGTTGGTATAGTTCTTCCTGTTCCAAGCGAATTTGGAGCGGATTACCCTGAACTCAAACCCCAAAAAGAATAGGCTTTTCTTATGCACATGCAAAATAGTTGTCTTTTCCTTATTGATGGTAAGCCCCATCCGTGTCATTAATGAATCGATATAAGCCAGTATTTCCCTACTGTAATAGTAAGTACCCATCTGTACAAAATAATCAGCATAACGGACTATGCGAATGTTGCCCTTGGCAAACTTACTATTTGGACTATTAACAATGCGGTCAAAAGCATGCAGGTAAATATTCGACAGCAATGGACTGATAACTCCTCCTAGCGGAGTGTCTGCCTTGGATGTCAGAAGCTTCCCGTTCTTTAATTGTTTGGGTGCTTTCAGCCATTGCTTAATAATATTCAAAATCCCGTTGTCACTGATACGCTCTTTGAGCAGTACAAACAGCTTATCATGAGGGATGGTATCAAAGTATTTCGACAAATCTGTGTCATAAATAAAATGATGCCCTTCATAAATGTTCTTCTTGATTTGCTTGATCGCATCATGTGCTCCACGCTTTGGTCTAAATCCATACGAAGTTTCTTCAAAGTCGGCTTCCCAGAGTGGCTCTATTAACATCTTTACTGCCATTTGTGCAACTCTATCTCTAATGGTTGGAATTCCCAATTTTCGAAACTCGCCTTTCTTTTCCTTCGGGATTGATAATTCGGCTTGGTCATTTGAACATACCGAGCTTCAGCGATAATCCTCACGAATATAACTGTCAGCAGTTCTTCTAAACGAACAGCAAATTATTGCGATAAGTGAAAGTAAAACCAAGTTTACTTGGATTATGCTGAATGAAGCAATAATCTTAACAAAAATTATTTAGGTAGGATTTGCACCTAGTGAATTACCACAGCTTCGTGGCACACCAACGGTTGTGCTATGCATCGTAGCTTTGTGTTGCACCTGCGGCAAAGCTATGATGTATGAACACGTGTTACGAAACGTTATTTATTACAAGTCCATATGGTATCTTTTCTGTCTTTTGGGTAATTACAATACCACATATTTAAATTATCTTTCGAACGATAATATGCGTAAAATGCGATACAGTCTTCACTACAATCACCGTTTTTGCCTGTACCATCTCCATAAATTTCATGTTTTTTATCTTCCTTATGCTCAATGTAATATTCAGTGCAAGTGGTTTTTTCAAAAAATGAAATAAAAAACCTTTCAATCCTCATTGTAGAATCACAAATGAATGAATCAGTTGCTAAATAGTCTCGGCAAGAAAACTCATGTTTTCAAAAATAGGCGAGTAGAATATCGCCAAACGTGAACTTTATTTTTGTTGATGATGGTGATTTTATGTGTCAAAGCTGATTTTTATTGCAAAACACGACCCTGCGCATAATATTTTGCCAATTTTGTTGATTATTGGGCATAATTCTCCCCCTTGTGTTACATAAGACGCACATATTCAAAACATTACTAGGCTGCTATTTTGTTCTGCTCGCCTGTATCAGAACTACTCCGTGCTCGATGGATTAATTCGGCACCAATCTTTCTTAGATTGTAGGCGCTAACGGCTAAGCCAACATACCTTTTGAAGTTGTGGTATCCGCGATCCGGACAACGATCTAGTCCCCTGTGCTCCAATTCGTTAATGTTTGATTCGATGGCACTATGTTTGTTGCGCAGCTTCTTGAAAACGGTTTGACGCTCCTGCTCTGCTTCTTCTTGGTTACATTTGCCTTTCTTGGGAAGCACAAGGTTCTTAACCGCTCCCAACAATAATGTTTTATTGTTTTTGTTCCAATACCCCTTATCGAAACTCCAACTTTCTATTGTAAACCGTTTCGATAGTCTTTTTGTTAACTTCGGAACAATCTCTGAATCAGATTCATGATCCATTATCTGGTAATCGACAATTAAATTAAACTGGTCGGTGGTTATTCCTGCTTTTTTGCCCAGTTCGATATTCGGACGCATTTTACCTTTGGTCACCCATTCGGTATATTCTTCGAATATGGAAAACATTTTCTCGCTATGGGGTATGGCTTCCCCTTTTATAGTCCGCCTTTCAAGCAAGTTGATATGCTTAACCAATAGTGACATGAAATGTTCGAGCTCTATCACTGTGACCTGATCCGCAATATCTTCCTGAGGAAAGCTGTCTTTTGAATTTTCTAATTTGTTCAGCAAAGCTTTAGCTTTTGCAAGGTAGACTCGCGCCGCTGTTCTTATTCTGTCTTGTTTCCCTTTTCCGCCCGAAGCGCTTGCCCGACCTAGTGCCCGCATTTTGTTCTTCAGGTCTTTACGCCAGTCATACACTTTGCGCCATCCAGGTAAATCGTGATTTTTCTGGAGCTTGTTGACCATGTCGATGCATTTCCGCGCGCAGTCCCATAACAGGTTGTAGTCAGTAGGGAAGTGAACATTGCTTTCCACAACAAAACTATCGGTTTTTAAGGACAATGCTGCCGCCTCTTTTTTTTTAAATACCTCGTGGCCAAATGCCACAATAACATTGTTGAGTTCTTTTACCGTTTCGTCCGTTAGTAGACCGACGTTGTCGATAATACATTGATATCCAATCTTTTGCTTTTCATACCCAAAGCTGCTCTCGATGCCCATTATTTGGCGTATCAATGTATGGTGATTGGCCATGTCGTGTAGATCGTCATAGCTAATATTTTGACAAAGACGCACTTGTGACAAAACAAAGATTTGCCACAGGTCCATTCCGGGACGACCTGTATGTTTCTTTTCCGAGCGTATCGCCTTGTCCAATATCTCAAAGACCTTCTCGTTCCAGTTTGGGTTGGCAAATATTTCTTTTAACGCAGCACATAGTCCGGGTAGAGCCCCACTTCTTTTTGCTGTCGGTATGATCGTTTCTTGAATTGGAAGACTTCCCAGTTTCAATTGTTGTTCGAATCTTTTTCTCATGCTTGAACCTCTTTGTGCTTTAGCTCCGAAATAACCAAATCTAAAACCATTAATAGGTTGAATATCTGCAAAATAACCCAACTACACAAGCTATATTCACTAAAGATTCAAACAAGTTTTCAACATCAAAAAACAGATTTACAATTGATTATACGTTTTCTTGCAAGGACTAAATAGCTAGAATTATATAAATAATTGTTTATTAGACTATCATAAGTATTCTGTTTATTTTTTTGCTTTTCTATTAATACTGTCTCATTAAGCCGATAGGTACCTACACTATGAAGACTAGTAATACTCACAAAACGAGTAAGGTGTTCTAAGCGATACATATCACCGTCCTTTGTTTTATCAGATGTACAAGCAATTAAGAGCATTAAAGCTATAAATATTAAATTTTTCATACTATTAATTCTACTTTAACAGATTTATTGCTTTGAATAACAGAGGTCTATGTCACGCTGTCGCTTTTCATGTCGCTGCTGCAGTTTTTCCAGCATCCGTTCATCGGTCATTTCACGATAAAATTTGTATACCATAAAATCCATAATGTCTCTTGCCGACAACAATGGGACTTCGTCTTGATTCAATAGTTTTTCTTTCAGCATAAAGCTGCCCACCATTAAGTTGAGGGCTACTTGGTGATGCCATGACAGCCATTTGCGGGTTTGGAACTGATCCAAGCCTACTATCTGTTTTTGCTCTTTGAAGCTATGCTCAATGAAAAAGCGTTGTGCCTGCATGTATGCCAGCGCCTGATGCGTGTATTGAGCAAGTTCTGCGTTAGTGAACGAATATTTTATTTCTACTCCCTGCTTTGTCTTTCTTTTCGAAATGACCAGCAACCGTTTCTCAACAATGTTCTGAACCTTATCCCAAATGTAAACTGTCTTAAAATGGAACAATCCCTTCAGCTTTCCCTCGGCAGAATCACGAATGTCAAGCTTTTTCCAGTCCTTGTTTGTAAGCGTTTCTATATATTCGTTAGCGTTTACCGATGGGGTGCTTGCCTTCGGCCTTTTGGGTGGGCGCCCACGATTGCTCTTTCGCTCTGGAATATGTAGTTCTGGTTTTTCAAGGTGGATTTTTGATCCGCTATGAATGTCAAGCATGTACACCAAACCCATATCCTCAACCGAACGGGTAAACGCAAGGTCATTGCCATAAAGTCCATCCCCCCCAACGTAATCGAACTCGATACCCATTTCCAGTTGGTGCTTCACAATATCTGTAGCCAGCTCCGGTTTTGTCTTGAAAACCCTGTCCTCTTTGGGGATGCCAGCAGTTTCACACCTGGCGTTGTTAGTACACCATGACCTTGGAGGGTACAGTCTCGTGTCGACCAACGCTGCATATTTGTCCGTGCACAAGCAACCAAAACTGCAACCTGCGAGTTTGCAGTCTTCCCAACGTTCCCGCAATACTGGTGATCAACACCAATGCTTTTGTCACCTTTTTTCACCCATCCGCTTTCGTCTATGAGTAATCCTTTTA
>NZ_KI912108.1:35647-37804 GCF_000517085.1 Saccharicrinis fermentans DSM 9555 = JCM 21142
ATTTTCATGGTGGTCAGCCTACGGTTAACAAATATAAAAACTTCACCGTCCTGAACATTACGCTTCATCAAGGAGCTTACAATGCCGCTGAGTGTGTAAAAGCTTTTACGCATATCCACTGGTGCCGGATATAGAAAGTATTTAAGTTTATCGTGTAAATGAAACATCAGACTTAATCAAATAAGTGAACAATTGTTTTTAATACTTGCGTGTTTATATTATCCCTTAGTAGCATCTTGGTGCCATTGGGAAATAGGAATTCAATGGGAGCATCATTATTTAAAGTAGCCTTACTCTTGATGATAGATGGACTCGATTGGTTATTCGTCGCTAACGGATTACTGTCAAGTTCTAGTGGAACAAAGCTATCTGGCTCATGTGCTAATGCCTCTTCCAATTTATTTCGCCAATAGTAAAAAGTGGGAGGAGCCAGATCTTGGTTGTTACAGAAATCTTTTATGTTCAAACCTGATTCCTGATAATCTTTATACAGACGCTTAAATGTTGTTAATGTCATTCTCATTTTTTGCCATCAAAGAAACAGCTCTAGTATGAAGGTCGCAATATGTGAAAGACCGAAGACTTACGTTAATATTAGTTGGATTTGCATTTATTGTTCATTTGTTATATCGCTGTTCCCCTACCCCTGCCAGAGCTTCGGATGAAGAAACAGCCAAAAAATCAGTGATAGAAAAGCAAGAGATAAAACGGGAATGGAAAAACAAAATGCGGTGTGGTATGAAATCAAAGATCTAATTAAAAATTTCAAAAAGTTGTCTACTTCTAATTTGAGTTTAGGAAGAGACCGATTAACAATCATCCAAATAATGTCTTCTGAAACACTATCATAACCATGAATAATTCGATTTCTTGTGTCTACAATTTTTCGAGAATCTTTGATAGTGAAGTCAGGTTCTTCTTTTAATATTCTATTTCAGGCTTCATAAATCTTATATTTTGAGCTTTCAATATTGTTTTTCAAGTGAGAATTCTTAATGCCCTTTTCCTCCAACAAATCGATTGGTTTATTTATCAATTCTTGTAGTTTGAATTTAAAATCAAAATAGTTTTCTGCATATTCAATTGGGTCATTTGAATAAATTTCAATTACTAAATCAATATCACTATTAGGTCCAAAGTTATCTGTTAACACAGAACCAAAGGCATACAATGTTTTCACCTTATGTTCTTTGCACAGGTTATTTATTTCATATTTATATCGGTCTAAATACATAGCAATACTTTTTCTCAAAGATACAAATTCAATCTTGGATTCTGTTTAAGCAAGCTGAAAATTCGCCTTGTGCCCTAGAGTATAGCCTGATAGCTTACTCCATTTTGTTAATCCTAAAAGTAACAATAATGAAAATAGCAAATTTAAAACCATCAATTTTTCGTAACAGTAAACCATCATTCTACAATAAAAAATATATTAATCAACCCTCTGATTGTTGAGGGAGCTTAGCGACCGAGGCAATCAGAGGGTTGATTGCTGCTCGAAGATTGTTTTTCTGTTTTCCATTCTGTAACTTTTACCTTCGAGTTTTACAACTTCACATTTAAACAATAATCTATCTAACAAAGCAGTTGCCAAGACTTCATCATCGAGCATTTCTGCCCATTGCTGAGGGGATTTGTTTGTTGTGATTATTACAGACGTTTGTTCGTGCAGATGATTTATCAGGTTGAAAAATGCAACTGCTTCATGTTTCTTAATAGGAAAAAGCATTATATCGTCTATAGCCACTAAATGAGCCTTTAAAAGACGATTATAAGTGTTAATCATTTCTTTCATTTTTAACACCGTTATTAGTTCCTCCATTGTGATAAAGTAAGCTTTATGACCAGATTTTACAGCATCGTTAATCAGTCCTGCCGCCACATACGTTTTTCCTGTTCCGGAGGGGCCCATTAGTATCAGGTTATAATTTTGTTCCATCCATAATAATTCCCGTAATTGTTTCAGTTGAGGCACAGTCATACCATTTGCCATGTTAAAGTCATACTTGTCCAGGTTGTGATCTTTGGGTAATCGGGCTAATTTCATTCTCCTGTCAAGATCTGTTTTCTTTCTGTGCTGCACCTCTCTTTGCAGAGCTGTAATGCAAATTCCTGATAAGATGGTTTATCTATCTGTGCCTGATGAAGCACTGCTTC
>NZ_KI912108.1:37904-47926 GCF_000517085.1 Saccharicrinis fermentans DSM 9555 = JCM 21142
ACCATAGCCGATGCTATTTTAGATCGTCTGGTCAACTCATCACATCGTATAGATCTCAAAGGAGAATCTTTAAGAAAAGGATATTTAGTGAGTGAATAACATTTTTTTTCTTATTATTGCAGCATCTTTTAAAGTGGCACGGTTACTCCGAAATCGTTGGCATGGTCACTCCGAAATAGCCATAGGTGGCTGACAGGATTGTAGCCCTGCCAGTGCACCTTTCACACCACGACTTTTCACTCCATAAAAAGTACGTACGGGTAACTTCGTTATTCCTCTTCACAAATTAAAATACTATTTTAATTTATTCGAGCATATACGGCGGTTCCTTACATCATGGGGAATCGAAGATCGGCGGAGCCAATAGCGAATTTGCCTTAGTAGGTAAAGTAGCTGTTATTTCATTGTACATATAAGCTAATGGGATATAGCCTCGCTTTTGAAGTCGTTGCACCGTAATGGTTGTTCCTAAAATAGGACTTTGCCAACAAAGATTATGTTTTATTGGTGTTAGCGATTTCCGCTTTGCTCCAATTGGGCGATAGCCCAACCACCCATTATTCATTATATATGTGTATGCTTTAAGGCATTCATGATTTCGTTCCTCAATTCAACTTCGACTCCAAGCATATGCCATACCAGCTTCAATGCCTAATCGGATCAGGTTTTTCCTTTTCCGCTCAGGCTTTTTTATTCACAAGTGTTCATTTTTTGTGTTCATGATTTCCGCTTTGCTCCAATTCAATGATGCCAAATGCAGTATCTAAGACGATTACGGAGCCAGCCATCCAACTCTTCCAGTTTTGTTTTGATATTGGCATATTTGAAGTTGTTAATCCAACCTCGTTGGATTTCAATTAACTTACTAATGCGTTCATCAAAGCTCATTGGAGTAGTCTTTCGAGTGACTTCTTTAAGTTTTGCTTTAAAACTCTTCCATCTTTTTGGGGCAACTACCAATTGGTATTTTCCCTTGATACCTTTCTTATAGATCGGTACAAAACCGAAGCCGAGTATTTGGAAGTTTACTGGTCGTCTGATGCCACTTTTGTCTCTATTGATAGGGAGTTTCAATTTACAAAGTAAATGTTATCGTTTCATTAGAACCGTCAGAGAATTTCTTGATTTTTTTCGTTTGTTGCCCTTCTTTTTTGTATTTACAAGTCATTTCGTAGTTTTCATAGGTAACCCGACCATTTGGAGTGAAACTTTTTTCATTTATTAATAATGAATCTTTATATTCATATATTACTGTTCTACTAGGCTTTTGATTTATTAAAAATCCTTCTTCTCCGAAACTATATTCATTTTTTTTTGTAAGAAATCCATATTCATTGTATTCATAATTGATTTTTTCATTAATTGGGTCAGCACCTAATGCGTTTATATATTCTTCATCTCTTTTACCTAAGTTTAATATTCTTTGAATTGTAATTTCCTCAATCAAATTCCAATTTTTGTCATATTTATAGCTTGTTGTATGATCATATGAGACAACGTCCCAAAATGTGTAGACATATTTTTCGGTAACCTTACCATCCTCGCTAAATGCTTTACTAAATAATAATCTACCGTCAGAATTCGAAGTATCTTCTACTCGATAATACATTGTTTTAATATTCTTTAGCTTTTCATCTTGTAGAATTTCTTCATAGTTCATGTCAAGACCTAACTGTGCAAAACAGTTTAGAGCTAATACAAAAAAGCTTAAAGTTGTAAGTATTCTCATATGTTTATGTTTAATGTTTGCGTAGAGTAGAGCCTGATAGCTTACTCCCATTATTACTTCTAAAAGTAGCAATAATAAGTAAACTATCAGCGCCCCCTTCATCAAACCGTACGTGAAGTTTTCCCTCATACGGCTTACCGATAGAGTTCTTCATTGAGCTTTCGCAAGGGTTTTCAAGCGTGCATACTTTTCCAAGTCTAACAGCCTTTTGCTTTGTACAAAAGTACTGTATGGTCGCTGGCGAAGCGACTTGTGCGCTTTACGTCCTTTGCTTTTGAGCCATTTAAATAGTTTATAATCCAAGTGTTTGATGATAACCTTTATGGTTTCCCAAATGTGCGTTACCTTACTTATAGAGAAATAATTAAGCCAACCTATTAATAATGAGTTGAGCTTGTAAAGCAAAGGTTCAATCTTCCAATGCCTACGTTTTGCTAAAAGCTCACGAATGTTGGCAAAGAGTTTACTCCTTGATTTCATACTCGGGCGGACGTTGGTATAGTTCTTCCTGTTCCAAGCGAATTTGGAGCGGATTACCCTGAACTCAAACCCCAAAAAGAATAGGCTTTTCTTATGCACATGCAAAATAGTTGTCTTTTCCTTATTGATGGTAAGCCCCATCCGTGTCATTAATGAATCGATATAAGCCAGTATTTCCCTACTGTAATAGTAAGTACCCATCTGTACAAAATAATCAGCATAACGGACTATGCGAATGTTGCCCTTGGCAAACTTACTATTTGGACTATTAACAATGCGGTCAAAAGCATGCAGGTAAATATTCGACAGCAATGGACTGATAACTCCTCCTAGCGGAGTGTCTGCCTTGGATGTCAGAAGCTTCCCGTTCTTTAATTGTTTGGGTGCTTTCAGCCATTGCTTAATAATATTCAAAATCCCGTTGTCACTGATACGCTCTTTGAGCAGTACAAACAGCTTATCATGAGGGATGGTATCAAAGTATTTCGACAAATCTGTGTCATAAATAAAATGATGCCCTTCATAAATGTTCTTCTTGATTTGCTTGATCGCATCATGTGCTCCACGCTTTGGTCTAAATCCATACGAAGTTTCTTCAAAGTCGGCTTCCCAGAGTGGCTCTATTAACATCTTTACTGCCATTTGTGCAACTCTATCTCTAATGGTTGGAATTCCCAATTTTCGAAACTCGCCTTTCTTTTCCTTCGGGATTGATAATTCGGCTTGGTCATTTGAACATACCGAGCTTCAGCGATAATCCTCACGAATATAACTGTCAGCAGTTCTTCTAAACGAACAGCAAATTATTGCGATAAGTGAAAGTAAAACCAAGTTTACTTGGATTATGCTGAATGAAGCAATAATCTTAACAAAAATTATTTAGGTAGGATTTGCACCTAGTGAATTACCACAGCTTCGTGGCACACCAACGGTTGTGCTATGCATCGTAGCTTTGTGTTGCACCTGCGGCAAAGCTATGATGTATGAACACGTGTTACGAAACGTTATTTATTACAAGTCCATATGGTATCTTTTCTGTCTTTTGGGTAATTACAATACCACATATTTAAATTATCTTTCGAACGATAATATGCGTAAAATGCGATACAGTCTTCACTACAATCACCGTTTTTGCCTGTACCATCTCCATAAATTTCATGTTTTTTATCTTCCTTATGCTCAATGTAATATTCAGTGCAAGTGGTTTTTTCAAAAAATGAAATAAAAAACCTTTCAATCCTCATTGTAGAATCACAAATGAATGAATCAGTTGCTAAATAGTCTCGGCAAGAAAACTCATGTTTTCAAAAATAGGCGAGTAGAATATCGCCAAACGTGAACTTTATTTTTGTTGATGATGGTGATTTTATGTGTCAAAGCTGATTTTTATTGCAAAACACGACCCTGCGCATAATATTTTGCCAATTTTGTTGATTATTGGGCATAATTCTCCCCCTTGTGTTACATAAGACGCACATATTCAAAACATTACTAGGCTGCTATTTTGTTCTGCTCGCCTGTATCAGAACTACTCCGTGCTCGATGGATTAATTCGGCACCAATCTTTCTTAGATTGTAGGCGCTAACGGCTAAGCCAACATACCTTTTGAAGTTGTGGTATCCGCGATCCGGACAACGATCTAGTCCCCTGTGCTCCAATTCGTTAATGTTTGATTCGATGGCACTATGTTTGTTGCGCAGCTTCTTGAAAACGGTTTGACGCTCCTGCTCTGCTTCTTCTTGGTTACATTTGCCTTTCTTGGGAAGCACAAGGTTCTTAACCGCTCCCAACAATAATGTTTTATTGTTTTTGTTCCAATACCCCTTATCGAAACTCCAACTTTCTATTGTAAACCGTTTCGATAGTCTTTTTGTTAACTTCGGAACAATCTCTGAATCAGATTCATGATCCATTATCTGGTAATCGACAATTAAATTAAACTGGTCGGTGGTTATTCCTGCTTTTTTGCCCAGTTCGATATTCGGACGCATTTTACCTTTGGTCACCCATTCGGTATATTCTTCGAATATGGAAAACATTTTCTCGCTATGGGGTATGGCTTCCCCTTTTATAGTCCGCCTTTCAAGCAAGTTGATATGCTTAACCAATAGTGACATGAAATGTTCGAGCTCTATCACTGTGACCTGATCCGCAATATCTTCCTGAGGAAAGCTGTCTTTTGAATTTTCTAATTTGTTCAGCAAAGCTTTAGCTTTTGCAAGGTAGACTCGCGCCGCTGTTCTTATTCTGTCTTGTTTCCCTTTTCCGCCCGAAGCGCTTGCCCGACCTAGTGCCCGCATTTTGTTCTTCAGGTCTTTACGCCAGTCATACACTTTGCGCCATCCAGGTAAATCGTGATTTTTCTGGAGCTTGTTGACCATGTCGATGCATTTCCGCGCGCAGTCCCATAACAGGTTGTAGTCAGTAGGGAAGTGAACATTGCTTTCCACAACAAAACTATCGGTTTTTAAGGACAATGCTGCCGCCTCTTTTTTTTTAAATACCTCGTGGCCAAATGCCACAATAACATTGTTGAGTTCTTTTACCGTTTCGTCCGTTAGTAGACCGACGTTGTCGATAATACATTGATATCCAATCTTTTGCTTTTCATACCCAAAGCTGCTCTCGATGCCCATTATTTGGCGTATCAATGTATGGTGATTGGCCATGTCGTGTAGATCGTCATAGCTAATATTTTGACAAAGACGCACTTGTGACAAAACAAAGATTTGCCACAGGTCCATTCCGGGACGACCTGTATGTTTCTTTTCCGAGCGTATCGCCTTGTCCAATATCTCAAAGACCTTCTCGTTCCAGTTTGGGTTGGCAAATATTTCTTTTAACGCAGCACATAGTCCGGGTAGAGCCCCACTTCTTTTTGCTGTCGGTATGATCGTTTCTTGAATTGGAAGACTTCCCAGTTTCAATTGTTGTTCGAATCTTTTTCTCATGCTTGAACCTCTTTGTGCTTTAGCTCCGAAATAACCAAATCTAAAACCATTAATAGGTTGAATATCTGCAAAATAACCCAACTACACAAGCTATATTCACTAAAGATTCAAACAAGTTTTCAACATCAAAAAACAGATTTACAATTGATTATACGTTTTCTTGCAAGGACTAAATAGCTAGAATTATATAAATAATTGTTTATTAGACTATCATAAGTATTCTGTTTATTTTTTTGCTTTTCTATTAATACTGTCTCATTAAGCCGATAGGTACCTACACTATGAAGACTAGTAATACTCACAAAACGAGTAAGGTGTTCTAAGCGATACATATCACCGTCCTTTGTTTTATCAGATGTACAAGCAATTAAGAGCATTAAAGCTATAAATATTAAATTTTTCATACTATTAATTCTACTTTAACAGATTTATTGCTTTGAATAACAGAGGTCTATGTCACGCTGTCGCTTTTCATGTCGCTGCTGCAGTTTTTCCAGCATCCGTTCATCGGTCATTTCACGATAAAATTTGTATACCATAAAATCCATAATGTCTCTTGCCGACAACAATGGGACTTCGTCTTGATTCAATAGTTTTTCTTTCAGCATAAAGCTGCCCACCATTAAGTTGAGGGCTACTTGGTGATGCCATGACAGCCATTTGCGGGTTTGGAACTGATCCAAGCCTACTATCTGTTTTTGCTCTTTGAAGCTATGCTCAATGAAAAAGCGTTGTGCCTGCATGTATGCCAGCGCCTGATGCGTGTATTGAGCAAGTTCTGCGTTAGTGAACGAATATTTTATTTCTACTCCCTGCTTTGTCTTTCTTTTCGAAATGACCAGCAACCGTTTCTCAACAATGTTCTGAACCTTATCCCAAATGTAAACTGTCTTAAAATGGAACAATCCCTTCAGCTTTCCCTTGGCAGAATCACGAATGTCAAGCTTTTTCCAGTCCTTGTTTGTAAGCGTTTCTATATATTCGTTAGCGTTTACCGATGGGGTGCTTGCCTTCGGCCTTTTGGGTGGGCGCCCACGATTGCTCTTTCGCTCTGGAATATGTAGTTCTGGTTTTTCAAGGTGGATTTTTTGATCGCTATGAATGTCAAGCATGTACACCAAACCCATATCCTCAACCGAACGGGTAAACGCAAGGTCATTGCCATAAAGTCCATCCCCCCCAACGTAATCGAACTCGATACCCATTTCCAGTTGGTGCTTCACAATATCTGTAGCCAGCTCCGGTTTTGTCTTGAAAACCCTGTCCTCTTTGGGGATGCCAGCAGTTTCACACCTGGCGTTGTTAGTACACCATGACCTTGGAAGGTACAGTCTCGTGTCGACCAACGCTGCATATTTGTCCGTGCACAAGCAACCAAAAACTGCAACCTGCGAGTTTGCAGTCTTCCCAACGTTCCCGCAATACTGGTGATCAACACCAATGCTTTTGTCACCTTTTTTCACCCATCCGCTTTCGTCTATGAGTAATCCTTTTAATTTTTGGTTTGGGAGTGATTGGTCTACCTGATTTGCTATTTGGTCGATGACAGCTCTTGCATCCCAATTGGATTCGGTGATAAAATGCTGCATCTTATGGTAGTCTGCGTTTAATGTCTCAGTGATGCGTTCGATGTTTTTCAAATCGCTTAAAAGCTAGACCTTCGACGTATTGAGTAGCTTTGTCGAAGTTGGATTTTGTTCTATTTTTAAAATGGTGCTGAAATTCAGATAAATACACTTCAAGTCGGTTGTTGACCGCTAGCAGTGTTTTACCATTATTCGTATATTTTTTTAAGTTTTTCGCCCGTTACCCATTGCAAACTTGAGTTTTGTTCTTTGTTTCAATTGCAATATACTAATTTACTGTTTATTACGAAAGAAAAACAATACTAAATTATCGTTTTTTCAGTGATCATTTTAATCTGTTAAAGTAGAATTAATTATAAAGATTTAAATTCTGGTAAATTATCAATTTTATTTTTAACCTGTTGAACTTTTAAAGCTTCCCTTTTATCATTACGCTCTATTTTTCCCTCATTTATATTACCTTCAAATTCTTTCGTGAAAGTTATTTTAGTGATAAATGGCTTATATCCTCTTAGGTGTTGTAATGCAAACCATGCTGCAAACGCTTCTTTGGCTAAAGGCACTGTATTTGGTATATCCTCAATATCTGTAATGTCCAACCCAAAATGATCCCATAGGGTTACTTCATAATTTATTTTGTAGTTATCATTGTCAAACTGAACTTCTGACACATACACTTCTGTCGCCCAAATATCATTTAAAGCAATCGTTTCTCCTTTTATAGTATCTTTAAAAGAACCAAATGTTGGTTTTGCAAACTTGGCTCCTTTCGCAGTTGTTTTACCCCGATTTCCCCTTGCGTTATAATCATAACCTACATCTGTTTCAACAAGTTTTGACAACAATCCATTGCTTTGTTTAATTTTTTCTGCAATAAAGTCTTCCAAATTTGAACAATATTCCAAGGTAGCTTTATGATTTGCGATATCATTGGTTAATATAGGATCTTCGTAAATACCTCCTTCGTTACATTTGAATTTTGCAATCATACGTTTAATATTGCCTTCCATTTCACCATAGGAAAAACATAGTGTTGCCCACTCTTCAAATGCTTTAAAAATATTCTCATCACTTGTGTCCCAGAATAGCAAATTACCTTCATGATAATCCTTTATATCTTTTCCAGAGTCTTCGTACACCCAATCTTTAATGAGCCATGCTTTAGCATCATAAATTCGTTCTTTAGAATAAATGGCTTTAGGATAGTTAACTTTATCAAAATCGTCAGCTATTCTCATCATTATTTAGTTCTACGCTCCACTGCGTGTTGTTTAACTTATAGCCCTCACCATCGTTGTATTCGGTGGCTTTGTAAATATAACTGTTCCCCATTATCAACTCCTCCACTATTTTGCCGTCTTCGGTAAACGGTCCTTCAAGCTTCTTAACCAATAACGCTTTTTTTTCGGTTGATTGAACCGGTGCAGCGGTAGCAGGTTTCCATGGTTGATGAATATCAGTAATCTTCCACACTTTTCCATGCTGTATATTTCTATTTTGTGTGATGGCAGGCGATAAGCGCATTTGCATCATCATGGCTAAGTTACCATGCGAACTCATCTTTTCTCCGATGCTTATACAAAAGCAATCCCAAAATTGGATTTTAAAAGCCATATCGCTTTTTTTATTGCGAGATAGCAGTTTTTGCTTGATCTTTCAAAGTGGCACAAATTAAACCGAAATAAATGGCACAAAACGAAACGTGCCTTGAATTTGAAATTCAACTAAATTGGCACTATTTGAACAGAAACCGCTGGCGTAATAACTCCGTGTTTACTGGCACAAAACGAACCGCTTTATCCAAGCGTTGCTGGTGTGATTTCTCAACAACCAAGTAGGGGATTCCCAATTCGATGTATTAAAGATAATGAATAAAACGTCCCTTCGCTCACGCTCGACCCAATCTTGTGTGGTACTATATTAAAGAAATTAAACATCAACAGTCCGTTAAATCATGATATATAACACTGAATATCAAACCTTAACAAACTGCCGATATTACAAAAGATGAAAATAATAATTAAAATCTTTATTATGTCTATTGCATTTTTTTTAATGGATTATAATGTCCCCAAAGTAACAACAATAGCAACGATGTAATTGAAACTGATGAAAAGTTAGTTGAAATTAACATTCCGAAGGAAAATGTTGAAGATGCCAACTTTATCCATTCTGCAACTTATGTTTTATTTGAAGTTTTTATAAAATTTATGATATGAAGTTAATATGTAAATATGCGGTCTGCTACATATTGCAAAGTAAAAAAATGCTCCAATCCGGATGTCGATTGGAGCGTTGGAAATCTCTAAGTTTTACTGGAATCTTTTGGAATTAATCGAAATTAGTGGGTGTTTTTTGGAATATTCTGACAACTATTAGACTTTTTCCAATTGTGCGGCAAAAGATCAGCCAAGTCTAAATCATAATTGCTGTTGTATAACGCAATCTTAGAAAATACATCTGTAAGCCATTCGCGAGGATTTACATCACTGGCTTTGCAGCATCCCAGTAGTGAGTACATAATTGCTGCATTTTCTGCGGCATCATGGTTGCCACAAAACAGATAGCCTTTTCTTCCAACAGCTACCGGCCTAATTGCATTTTCAGCTCCGTTGTTGTCAGGCAGATATCGGCCATCAAGATGATAGCGAGACAGACGTAAGAAAAGATTGTATGTATAAGCCAGCGCCTTACTCATCTTTCCTCCTTGTAGCGCTTTGGGGTAATAGCCTTCGATCCATTTTTCAAAAGCACGCATGATTGGATAAGCCAAGCGCTTTCGTAGTTCAGCTCTTTGCTTGTAATTCATGTTCTGATCGGTGGCCATTTGCTCAACTTGATAGATTTTAGCAATTTGTGCCAATGCGTATTCAGCCCCCGTTTTGTCTTCTTTTAGACTTTCGGAGAATTTCCTGCGCGCATGAGCCCAACAACCCAGAAGCAAAACACCTTTCTTTTGCTCATAGATTGAATATACCTGATATCCATCGGTTTGAATAGCTCCCTGAAAATCCTTTAATAAAGGAAGTATCACTTTTTGTGCTCGGGAGCCTTTGTCGTAGTGAAAGAAAACCAAGTTATTCATTACTGATCGAACCATCCACAGATAAGCCTTTTGTGCTTTGTGCTTTTCGTTGCTAATAACAGGAATGGTACTTTCGTCAACCTGAATATAATCAGATTTTAGAACAATTTCTTTTAATACTTGCGTATTTACATTATCCCTTAGTAGCATCTTGGTGCCATTGGGAAACACGAATTCAATGGGAGCATCA
>NZ_KI912108.1:48026-48878 GCF_000517085.1 Saccharicrinis fermentans DSM 9555 = JCM 21142
AACTTTTGAATTCAGGTAAATTATTAATTTTCTCTTTAGTTTCTTCTGCTCTTAAAGCTTCTCTTTTATTATTGCGCTCCATTTTGCCTTTATTTATATTACCTTCAAACTCTTTTGTGAAGGTTATTTTGGTAACAAATGGCTTGTATCCTCTTAGGTGTTGTAATGCAAACCAAGCAGCAAAGGCTTCCTTTGCTACAGGAATAGTATTAGGGATATCTTCAATATCTGTAATATCAAGTCCAAAATGATCCCATAAGGTTACCTCATAGCTTATTTTATAATTATCATTGTCAAACTGAACTTCTGATACATACACTTCTGTTGCCCAAATATCATTTAAAGCAATCGTTTCTCCTTTTATAGTATCTTTAAAAGAACCAAATGTTGGTTTTGCAAACTTGGTTCCTTTCGCAGTTGTTTTCCCTCTATAACCCCTTTCGTCATAATTTTTATCAATTTGCTTTTCAATAATATCTGATAATTTCCCTTTACTTGTTTTTATTTTTTCTGCAATAAAGTCTTCCAAATTTGAACAATATTCCAAGGTAGCTTTATGATTTGCGATATCATTGGTTAATATAGGATCTTCGTAAATACCTCCTTCGTTACGTTTGAATTTTGCAATCATACGTTCAATATTGCCTTCCATTTCACCATAGGAAAAACATAGTGTTGCCCACTCTTCAAATGCTTTAAAAATATTCTCATCACTTGTGTCCCAGAATAGCAAATTACCTTCATGATAATCCTTTATATCTTTTCCAGAGTCTTCGTACACCCAATCTTTAATGAGCCATGCTTTAGCATCATAAATTCGTTCTTTAGAATAAATGGCTTTAGGATAGTTAA
>NZ_KI912108.1:48978-50358 GCF_000517085.1 Saccharicrinis fermentans DSM 9555 = JCM 21142
TTCATCAAACCGTACGTGAAGTTTTCCCTCATACGGCTTACCGATAGAGTTCTTCATTGAGCTTTCGCAAGGGTTTTCAAGCGTGCATACTTTTCCAAGTCTAACAGCCTTTTGCTTTGTACAAAAGTACTGTATGGTCGCTGGCGAAGCGACTTGTGCGCTTTACGCCCTTTGCTTTTGAGCCATTTAAATAGTTTATAATCCAAGTGTTTGATGATAACCTTTATGGTTTCCCAAATGTGCGTTACCTTACTTATAGAGAAATAATTAAGCCAACCTATTAATAATGAGTTGAGCTTGTAAAGCAAAGGTTCAATCTTCCAATGCCTACGTTTTGCTAAAAGCTCACGAATGTTGGCAAAGAGTTTACTCCTTGATTTCATACTCGGGCGGACGTTGGTATAGTTCTTCCTGTTCCAAGCGAATTTGGAGCGGATTACCCTGAACTCAAACCCTAGAAAGAAAAGGCTCTTCTTATGCACATGTCATAGCATAGAAGTCTTTTCCTTATTAATGGTCAGTCCCATCCTTGTCATTAACGAATTGATATAAGCCAGTATTTCCCTACTGTAATAGTAAGTACCCATCTGTACAAAATAATCAGCATAACGGACTATGCGAATGTTGCCCTTGGCAAACTTACTATTTGGACTATTAACAATGCGGTCAAAAGCATGCAGGTAAATATTCGACAGCAATGGACTGATAACTCCTCCTTGCGGAGTGTCTGCCTTGGATGTCAGAAGCTTCCCATTCTTTAATTGTTTGGGTGCCTTTAGCCATTGCTTAATAATATTCAAAATCCCGTTGTCTCTAATGCGTTCCTTGAGCAATACAAATAACTTTTCATGAGGAATGGTATCAAAGTATTTCGACAAGTCTGCGTCGTATATAAAGTGATGTCCATCGTAGATATTCTGCTTGATTTGCTTGATTGCATCATGTGCTCCACGCTTTGGTCTAAATCCATACGAAGTTTCTTCAAAGTCGGCTTCCCAGAGTGGCTCTATTAACATCTTTACTTCCATTTGTGCAACTCTATCTCTAATGGTTGGAATTCCCAACTTTCGAAACTCGCCTTTCTTTTCCTTCGGGATTGATAATTCGGCTTGGTCATTTGAACATACCGAGCTTCAGCGATAATCCTCACGGATATAACTGTCAGCAGTTCTTCTAAATGAACAACAAATTATTGCGATAAGTGAAAGTAAAACCAAGTTTACTTGGATTATGCTGAATGAAGCAATAATCTTAACAAAAATTATTTAGGTAGGATTTGCACCTAGTGAATTACCACAGCTTCGTGGCACACCAACGGTTATGCTATGCATCGTAGCTTTGTGTTGCACCTGCGACAAAGCTATGATGTATGAACACGTG